>JAISNF010000004.1 GCA_031276415.1 Planctomycetaceae bacterium | reverse complement strand
GCGCGAATGCGGTTACGTCCGATAATTATGACTTCGATGGTATTTGTGCTTGGGGTGATACCGTTGACGTTTGCCAACGGAGCAAGCAGTGTGAGTCAACATTCGTTAGGAACAAGCGTAATAGGCGGAACGTTAATGGGAACATTCCTAACAATATTTTTTGTCCCGCTATTCTATGTTCTAGTCGCCGGATTATTCAAGAAAAAAGAAGTTAGGGTGTAGGGGATAGGGAGTAGGGTGTAGGGAGTAGGGTGTAGATTTTTAGAAATTTAGAGAATGATTTTTTGTTACAAAAAATATTTGTCTCATCTGTCCAATTAGGGACAAAAATTGTCCCACTTGTCCCTAAAAAAATTGTCAAAACGTAATTTAGGTAACTTCTAAAAACCAGTTTTTTATTTAAGTGCCGAGAACACAGAGTTCACAGAGAAGAAAAGTTTTAAAAAATTATTTTAGATCAAAAGTCAATTATAATATTAGAGAAATTCTAAAAACTTTGTTTTTAAAAAATTGCATCCTTAAAAATAAGGACTTGTAAATATTTTTGTCTAAAAAAGTAAACTTTTAGAAGTTACCATTAAATCACTTTTGATTCCAATTAAAAATTCCTCTGCGTTTTCTGTGTCCTCTGTGGTTAATAAAAAAAAAAAAAGTTATTAGAAGTTCCCTTAATTATTTTCCCGTTCCATTGGCAAATATCAAAAAACACAATACTTGTTCTCCTCTGTAAATCCCGATAAATAAAGAATTTACATCTTTTTGTTTTTCATTTATTACGAAATTTTTTACCATTTTCGGAGTTAGTCATGTCGGGATTGTCCGGCGTCCCTTTTTTTTTTTTGATAAATTGATAAAATAATATCCACTTGTTCCAATGAATTGATTTTATGAGATTTTATAAATTGATTTTAAATCAAAATGTTGTGAATAAGAATCAAGTTGAGAAACAGATGTTTATAGAATTTATTCCTTGATAATAAAATTGGATAATAATTTCTAAAATCTTTTTCTAAACTGATTAACAATTCAAAATTTTCCGGTTTTGCCGGAAAAGAGTGTGTTGAAGATTGTTTGTATTATCACTAATTTTATTACTACGGGAATTTTAGTATGCAGGTAAGAATTTCCACACGACACGGTGAACTAAGTGACGCAACACGGAAAAAAATTACTGAGAAAGTAGAAAAACTCCAACGTTTTTTCGAACGACTCATGTCTATTGATGTAACCGTTGACCTTGAAAAAGCGGATGAACCCAAAATCGAAGTAGTTGTTACTCCAGAACATAAACACGATTTTGTCGCCAATCACCAATCAAAAGATATGTTTGCTTCCGTTGATCAGGTTGTCACTAAGTTGGAACAACAAATTAAAAAATATAAAGAAAAAATTCAGGATCATAACAAAAAAACATAATTGACAAATCGTTTAAATGAATTGCGTAATCAATGATTGTGTTGAATGGGAACATTTCCGCTAAAACAGTCCGTAACCAATTCAAAATTAAATGTTGTTTCTAATTCTGTTTTTTCATCATATTGTTCCCTTATTAACTATTAACCATTAATTAAAACTAACCTAAGGAGTTGGTGAATGAAATTTGCCGATTTTATTTTGCCGGGGGCTGTAAGTGCGGAGATTAAATCCGTCAACAAACAAGGAGTGATTCGTGAAATGGTTCAATCACTTCTCGATGCCAATGGTATTAAAAAGGAAGAATACGAAAGTATTGTTAAGGCTATCACCAAACGCGAAGAACTCGGTTCCACCGGAATCGGTCGCGGGATTGCCGTTCCTCATACCAAACATCCAAGTGTTGAACGGCTTGTTGGTTGTGTTGCCGTCAGCCCGGAAGGAATTGATTTTGATAGTTTGGATTGTGAAAAAGTTTATCTCTTTTTCCTGTTGGTTTCGCCTCCAGATTGTCCGGGAGATCATCTTCGTGCTTTAGAACATATCACACGACAATTAAAAGATGATACATTTTGCCGTTTCTTAAAACAATCAAAAACAAAAGACGACATTTTGTCCCTACTGGAAGAAGCCGACAATAATATGTTCGGTAAATAATTGAACGAATAATCCAAACTCGTCAATAAACATTTTACGAAACCCGAAATATCGGTAATGACAGAATATTTTTATTCCGTCAAATACCTGTAGATTGCCGGTTAAATTATTTTTTTGCTTCATAAAACATGTAAAAATGCCCATATTTTCATGATGTGGGTGTTTGATAGTTATTGATACAAATGTTGATGTGAACAAAATTGATTTGATTTAGATAAGTTGATACAGACAAATAGATTGCGATTGTTTTATCAACAATTTTATCAACGATAATTATCCGATTGTTTTAATGTGAAGAACCGAAAATGTAAATCGTTTTCTTGCATTATCATTCGGAGTAAACATTCCTTTTTTCATGCGACCCTAAAAACATCGTAATATTTCGGTGGTTTTGTGTCATTCAAAAAAGCGGCAATGTTTTGCCGGAACGTTGTTTATTTTTTGATTTCCGTTTTTGTTGACAAATTAAATCGGTTATTGACCAAAACGCCACTAATAAAAATTATTTTTTTGACAACTTCCTGTTAGTTTTCTCATTTGCTTATCTATGACCCGTGAACAGAAATTGATAAAAGAATTACTAATTTCCAACCGTTGCGGTGTGCATTTGCGGGTGGGGAGTATGTTAGCGCAAAAGGCGAAGGAATTTACTTCGGAAATTCGTCTTCGTAAGGGAAGTTATGTTGCGGATTGTCGAAGTGTTCTTGATCTTCTGTCGTTGGGAGCATTTCAGGGTGATGCGGTAGTTTTAGAAGTGGTTGGTGTTGATGCGGAGGCTGCCCTCAATGCGATCACTTCGCTCTTCAACGCTCGGTTTTTTGAAGACGAGGTAGATCAGGCATGAAAAATTTTCAGGGTATTCCGGTTTTTCCGGGTGTGGTAATTGGTAAGGCGTTTGTTCAGGAAGCGGAAGGATTTCGGATCCCAGAACAATTTGTTGATTCCGGATCACTCGAAACCGAAATTCGGCGTTTTCAAACGGCGGTTGATCTTGCCAAAAATGAAATTACTATCAATCGTGAAGCCACACGCAACGCATTGGGGCAAACGTTTGCCGATATTTTTGAAGCGCAAATCCAACTTCTTCTTGATCCGCATATTCTCAGCGATACCGAAGAACTCATCCGATCACAACATTTTTCCGCCGAACATGCTGTTACGGTGGTGATAGGAAAACATTCGAATACGCTTCGGCATATCAAAAATGCTTATATTTCTGAAAAAGTCAATGATCTTCGTGATATTGAAAAGCGGCTTCTCCGTCATCTTCTTGGTGCAAAAAAAGAAACGATGGGAATGTTGCGTTCTCCGGTTATTCTGTTGGCGACCAATCTGACGCCGAGTGAAACGGCTTCTCTTGACAAACAGTTTATTCAGGCGATTGTAACAGAATTAGGCGGACAAGGCGGACACACGGCGATTTTAGCGGCGGCATTGGAAATTCCTTGTGTTGTTGGAGTTCGGCAGTTTTTGGGCGAGGTTGATGGCGGTGACACGCTTATTGTTGACGGCAACAGTGGAAGTGTGATTGTTCGACCTGACGACGAGGTGCTTAAAAAGTACCGCCGGATTATGGTTGCCGATACGACGCGAATTGAATCGTTGGATTCATTTCGTGATATTAAAGCCGCAACACGTGATGGAACGCGGATTTCTATTTGTGCTAACATTGAGTTTCCTTTTGAGGCGGAAAATGCCGTCCAACGTGGTGCGGAAGGGATTGGTCTTTTTCGCACGGAATTTCTTTATCTTACCCGAAAAGAAGATCCGACTGAAGAAGAACATTTTTCCGCTTACAAACATGTTGTTGATCAGATGGCGGGCAAGCCGGTGATTATTCGTACATTTGATTTTGGTGACGATAAAACGTTGGATCGGTATAGTACAACGATTGAGCATAATCCGGCGTTGGGATTACGAGGTATTCGTCTTGCGTTGAAAAACTGGAAATTATTCCGTTGTCAACTTCGGGCGATTCTTCGGGCGAGTGCGTTTGGTGATGTACGAATAATGTTTCCGTTGGTATCAACGGTCAAAGAATTTCGTCAAGCGAAGCGTACTGCGTTACGTGATGCGATGGAGGAACTTCGAGAGGAAAAGATTATTTTTAACGAGGAGATTCCGGTTGGCATGATGGTTGAGGTACCTTCGGCGGTGGTGATGTTGGATAAATTTGCGGAGGATGCTAGTTTTTTCAGTATTGGCACAAACGATTTGACTCAATACACGATGGCGGTGGATCGTGGCAACAGTAGTGTGAATCATCTTTTTCAGGCGGATGATCCGGCGATTTTGCGATTGATTCGTCGGACGGTTGATGTAGCGAATCGTTATTCGATTCCGGTTTCACTTTGTGGTCAGATGGGAAATCCGCAAAATATTGTTATTCTTCTTGGTTTGGGGTTAAGCAATATTAGTTGTGCGCCTGGGGCGATTGCCCGGTTAAAACAAATTTGCCGATATGTTTCTATTGAGGAATGCCGAGCGATGGCGCGAAAAGCATTACGAATTTCCAATGCCAAAGATATTCGCGATTACGTTCACAACAAACTAAAACAAATTGCTCCCGAACTTTTAGATTCAACCTAATTTTAAAATCACAAATTACATCAGGGAACTTCTAATAACTATTTTTTTTATTAACCACAGAGAACACAGAGAAGAAAAATTTTAAAAAATGAATGTAATATTTCAGCGGAATTTTTGCTTCTCAATCTTAACCCCGCTAGGGGTGTGACGTGCCTAACCGTAGGTGTACCTGCGGATCGACAACATCCGACCCAATTTTTCTAGTAACCGTCTATTTTAATAATCTATTCCGGACTATTTTCCTACGCCCCGAAGGGGAAACAGAAGCCAGCCCTACCCAACGGGTAGGGTTGAAATTGCCAACAACAATTTCGCCCTAAAAGGGCAACATACAATAGTTGATAGTTGAGAGTGAATAGTGGAGAGTTTCGCAATGCGGAATTATTACCAAAACGTTTGTAACTCCGCATTGCGAAACTCTCCACTATCAACTATACACTATCGTATACTGCCCTTTCAGGGCGTTGATTAGGGAACGGTGAACCCGCCGCGTTGCGGCGGGCTGGCTTGTATTGCCCTTTCAGGGCGTAGGAAACACATCATTTTACGTTACTTGAACGATTTTACAAAAAAGAATTCTCTGAGTAACGTAGGTAAACTGTTTTTTTTCCGCAAAACAGCACGATTTGAGATATTGTTATGATTCTTGGTATTACTATGGGCGATGTTGCCGGAGTTGGTCCTGAAATTATTGTCGGGGCTTGGCGTGAAATTGTTTGTCGGA
>JAISNF010000533.1 GCA_031276415.1 Planctomycetaceae bacterium | reverse complement strand
TTATTCATAACTTATTTATAATCAATAGTTTACATCAATTCCTATCCCCCAGTGAACACCACCGTTTTGAGGAGTGAACCCGGCAGTGAACAGCAACTTATATGTTGACGTAAGTCTTTGAAATATAAAGACTTACGATAACCATTCAAAAGGTAGTCAAACCTTTCGCCGACAGTTGACCTTGTTGACCTTGTTGTTGTTGTTGTTGTTGTTGTTTCTGATCAACCGTTGCAACTCTTCGGCGAAACATTGTGAATTGGTTTTGATTTAGTTGGTTCCGATAAAATTTCAACAACCAAACGCAACACAATATCAGGATCAGAATTACGTGAAAGATTAGGCGGCATTGGAATATAGGCATGACGATCTTGCGTAAAACGAATCGTCCGGTTTTGGCGTTTCAATTTTTCGCGGAGTTTTTCCATTAACGATTGTGAAACATAATCAAACACGACATAACCGCTGTCACCGGCAAGACCGGATTCCAGTTTAATTGCCCGAATCCGATATCCGTGCGCTAATACCCGAATCTTTGAATGAATCAATAATCGTTGCACTTCCGGCGGCGGCTGACCAAACCGGTCAATCATTTCATTGCGTAAATTACGGTATTCTTCCAATGTTGTTACGCGCGTTAGCCGCCGATAAAGATCAATCTTAATTCGTTGATCTGTTGCGTAGGACATTGGAATTAACGCGATACCGGGCAAATCAAGTTCCACTTCGACCACCGTTTTCGGCGGCAACTTTTTCAATGTCCGAACTGCCGTTTCAAGAAATTGACAATACATTTCGTAACCAACAGCGGCAATATGACCGCTTTGTTGCGTACCTAAAATATTGCCCGCACCGCGGATTTCCAAATCACGCATTGCCAAATGAAATCCGCTGCCAAGATGCGCATATTCCTCAATTGCCCGAAGCCGTTTTGCCGCTTGCGAATGGAGCATCTGATTCCGTCCCAGAAGAAGATAGCAATACGCTTGATTTTTGTAACGTCCCACGCGTCCGCGAAGTTGGTGTAAATCCGCCAAACCGTAATGATCCGCTTCATCAATAAAAATCGTATTTGCGTTCGGAATATCCAAACCGCTCTCAATAATTGTTGTACTCAAAAGCATATCGAATTGATGATCAATAAACGCTTTCATTATGTTTTCCAAATCATTATCCGGCATTTGAGCGTGTCCGATTCCGATACGGCATTCGGGAACAATATGTTGAATCCGTCTCGCAAGTTCTTCAATATCGTACACGCGATTATGAACGAAAAATATCTGACCGTTTCGGTTCAACTCCCGCAATACCGCAAAACGAATCAATTCATCGTTGAACCGGACAACACGTGTTTCCACCGCCAAACGGTTTTCCGGAGGCGTTTCGAGGTTTGAAATTTCACGAATCCCCAATAGTGAAAAATGTAACGTGCGCGGAATTGGAGTTGCGGTCATGGTCAAAACATCAACAGAATCCCGAAACAATTTTAATCTCTCCTTGTGATGAACTCCAAAACGTTGTTCCTCGTCAATCACCACCAATCCGAGATTTTGAAACGAGATATCCGAAGAAACAATCCGGTGAGTTCCGATAAGAATATCGATTGTTCCGGCGGCAAGATGTTCGATAATTTGTTTTTGTTCCGTTTTTGTCTGAAACCGCGATAAAGCCGCAACAGTAATTGGAAATTCACGCATTCGTTCAGAAAATGTTTTAGCGTGTTGTTCGGCGAGAATGGTTGTCGGAACTAAAACGGCGACTTGATAACCCGCATCTACCGCTTTGAATGCCGCACGAATAGCAACTTCCGTTTTACCAAACCCGACATCGCCGCAAAGCAGCCGATCCATAGGACGCGGAAGTTCCATATCGTGTTTGACGGCTTCGATGGCTAAGAGTTGATCGTTTGTTTCCTGAAACGGAAATAAAGCGTCAAATTCATGTTGCCAGTCGGAATCTGCCGGAAACGCAATACCGGGTTTGGCTTCGCGGCGTGCTTGCAGTTCGATCATCTCTTCCGCAAGATCAAAAACCGCTTCCTGAACCATTTTTTTGTGACGCGACCAAAGTTGACCGCCGATTTTGGCAAGTTTCGGTTTGTATTTATTTCCCGCAACATATTTTTGGACAAGACCGATTTTTGAAATCGGTACAAAAAGTGCCTGCGAATCCGCAAATTCCAGATGAAGATGTTCCTCTTCCTGTTGCCCTTTCATCAAGGTTTCAATACCGCAATATCGGGCAATACCATGCGAAACATGAACAACAAAATCACCCTGTTTAAGATCAAGAAACGAATCAATAACTTGTCCGAGTTGACGACGTTTGGGAGAACGAATATCGTGACGTTCCAACAATTCCGAAACAGAAAGCAAAAGGAAAGAAGATCGCGAAACAAAAAAGGAATAATCGAAACGTTGAGTATTTTCATTTTTCGATCCATTTTTTGATTCATTTTTCGATTCATTTTTTGTACTTTTAACGTTTGATTTTTTGTTTTCTTTTTTCTGTAGAAGTTTGAAGCCTGATGAAAGTCTTCCTTGTACAAAATGGAGTTTTGATTCTTTGAACGGTTTTAGATCGGCGAATAATTCGGAGAGGCGTTTGATTTCCGCTTCGGTTGGACAAAAGAGATAGATTTCTTCGTGATCACACAGATTGAGTTCGCGACATACGGTTTCAATATTTCCGTGTAATCGTTCCACCGAAGTAACCGGCAAATGAACATGAACATCCTCCAAACCTTCGGCAAGATTGGAAAAACTTGCTGTCGGATGTTGCATAATTCGCTGCATTGTTTCCGAATAATCAAGAAGATTTGTGCCCACGCTTTTTAATTGAAATCGAAACGTTATTTAATGTTATAATTGTTTTTTGATTCATTTAGCGCAATTATACAAATTAATTCTTCCGGTTGAAGCACTCTTGCCGTTTTTTGTATTGACAACCGGAAAAATTCAATATTTTTGTAAAAGAATTATCCGCAGAGGACGCAGATGATCGCTGATTATCGCAGATAATTTTTTTGAGAAAACGAAACAACAAAACAGGCGAAAAAGATTTTTTTTGTGTTGGAGTTGACAGGTTTAACTTATTTTGTAAAATAACCGATAATTAATTTAGTTTTTAATTTCAATATTTTGGAGACCAAATTACAATTTAAAAAATAAGTTGCCCGAATTTTTGTTCGGGTATTAAAAAAATCGAGTACGTCAGCAACTGTTAAAATCGCTTAGGCGAACTGTAATTTTTTACAGACCAACGGATTTTCCGTGTAAAAAATTACTTTGGATTGACAGAGTTACGTGGCTCCCGTTAAGGGAGCGTCGCGTGTCAATCCATAGGTATAATTCAGCGTTACATTTTGCAATTGTAATGCACCACTTTGGTCGGTGGGAAGTAACCTATCTTTAACAGACGTGTCGCTCCTGTCTAAGAGTGATATTCTGTTGCCGTTTCTCGGCGTTGAGTTTTTCCTACTTTGTAACAAACAGATTATTTGTTATGTAATCTGTAAAAATGTTCCTTTTTTTTCATAAGGAGAAATACTATGAAAAAGACACTCGGTTTTGGTTTTACACTCGTTGAATTTTTACAGATTATTTGTAATGTAATTTGTAAAATTCTTTCCATATTTTCCATAGGAGAAAAAAACATGAAAAAGACATTACGTTTCGGCTTTACACTTGTCGAACTGTTGGTAGTGATTGCAATTATCGGCGTGTTAATTGCGTTACTCTTACCTGCCGTTCAAGCGGCACGCGAGGCTGCAAGA
>JAISNF010000495.1 GCA_031276415.1 Planctomycetaceae bacterium | reverse complement strand
CTTTCGGCGGAACACGGACTTATACCGGATCAGGAATATCTGGTGCAATTCAGTTCCATTGAGGAAATTCCCGGTACTCGGAAGGAATCAGACGACCCGATGCAAACGAAATTCGAAACACGAAACATTATTCCGCCTAAATACGCTGCTCAATCGAAGGAAATCGTGACGACAACCAAAAAATCGCCCAATATGTTCCGTTTTGAATTGATTGGCAAACCCGCCAAATAATAAATTACCGTGTTGGAACTCAAAAGGTAGGCAACATTTCGCCGCAAAGGTTGGTTGGCGTACTCGCCGACAGTTGACCCTGTTTTCGGACGGAAACAGAAAACAAGATCAACCGGCGCAACCGTGGGTGAAAACCCTTCGGCGAAATGTTGCCTACTCCTTGAATTACAAAATTCTACTGATATATTAAAAAACATGAACTATTAGAATGTTCCTTAATGTTTAACAAATACTTTTATCCCATGAAACGTTTATTATTTGTATTTAGTTTTGGTTTTGCGGTGTTGTTATCGACGTTTGTTATGGCGGAAGATACACCGCGGATTGTCAATATTGTCAACTTTATTCGTCAACTGGAACCACGAAACGCCGCCATTACGGAAGATGTTCTCTACAATACAGTGGCAGAACAAATAAACGTAATGACCAAACATCAGTTTGTCGGTACGTTTTTGTTGCAATACGATGCGCTAATCAATCCGCATTATCAGACTCTCTTGAAGAAAGAAGCGGAACGCGGTTCTGAAATTGGGGCGTGGTGGGAAATCACACAGCCGCATGTCGAGGCTGCCGGTCTGAAATGGCGGGGACGTTTCGCTTGGGATTGGCACGCAAATGTCGGGTTCGCAACAGGTTATACGCCCGAAGAACGAAAAAAACTTGTCGATATTTATATGGCAAAATTTAAGGAAATTTTCGGTCATTATCCCGCTTCGGTTGGTTCGTGGTTCATTGACGCTTACACTTTGGCGTATCTGTCCGACGAATATCACATCACCGCATCATGCAATTGCAAAGATCAAATTGGAACCGACGGTTATACGCTTTGGGGCGGCTATTGGAATCAAGCGTATTATCCAAGCCGAAAAAACGGTTACATGCCGGCACAACATGAAACGGCACAAATTCCCGTTCCGGTTTTTCGGATGCTGGGAAGTGATCCGATTTATCAATACGACTCTAATCTCGGTTCGCACAATCAAGGCGTGATTTCATTGGAACCGGTTTACGGTCATGCCGGAGGGAATCGTAAATGGGTGGAATGGTTTTTCAAATCAATGTTTAGCGATCCTTGTTTGGGGTTCAATTATGTTCAAGCCGGTCAGGAAAATTCGTTCACTTGGGCAAAAATGAAGAACGGATTCGTGATGCAGATGGAATTGCTGGAAACACTGAAAAATGAAGGGAAAATACGAATTGAAACCCTGGAAAACTCTGGTCGTTGGTTCAAAAAACATTATTCGGTTACGCCGCCGACCGGATTTTCAGCGTTGAGCGATTGCCGAAATCAAAACAATAAAACCATTTGGTTTAACAGCCGTTTTTATCGTGTCAATTTGATTTGGGAAGGTGATGCGTTTCGTTTCCGTGACATTTATTTGTTCGATGAACGTTACGAATCGGAATACTTAACAAAAGCCGGAACATCAACACAGGTGATTTATAACACCTTGCCGATTTTGGACGGTTTTCGATGGAGCGTTCCCGACAATAAAGCGGGACTTCGCTTTATCGATGCAGAAGGAAAAAATCTTACGGCAGGCGATCCGACGGTTACAACACTTCCCGACAATGTATTGAAAGTCTCATTTTCAGCGTCCGGTGAACGTCAGTTTGAAATTGTTTTTCATGAAGACCGTGTTGAAATTTCCAGCAATAAAAATGCCGCCGCATGGAAACTCGAATTGACAACAGCGAAAAATGTTCAATTACCGTTCCAAACAATTGAAGACAAAAAAATTCAAGCGTCACAAAATGGATTCGACTATAGCATAACTTGCAAACAGGGAACTTTCCAAAAAAGCAAAGAATGCGTATTTCAAATCATTCCCGACAACAATAAAATCACGATCAATACAAAAACATCGGATTAACAATACGGGTGTTACGTAATTATGGTTTTTAGAAGTTTTCGATAGTCAAAGTGATTTTTCTTTGAGATGTTTTTCTTCTCGTTTGATGATTTTATTGCAAAGTTTATTTGTGGCTTTCAACAAGTCCAAAGCCGCAGAACGTGAAGGATCTTCGGGAATTGAAGAAAAATAAGCATCGTCAATACGGAATAATTGTTTCAGCAGCGAAGCGTTGTCAGGAGCCATGTCGTCGAACTCCTCTAAGTCATAATCGCCATCCCAAAGAATATCATTTTCTAAACATTCAATCACAAAATTCCACTCGTCTTCGTTTTCACATTCAACCGTAACTCGTTCTATTTCCTCATCATCTTCCTCGTCTTCATCATTTTTATTATCATCTGATGCGGAATCTTCTTCCATCCGTGATTGATAAGCGTTGAGAATTGTTTTGCGCCAAAAAAAACGATCATACGAATTATCATCAAGACATTCCTCACTCTCATCAAGTTCATTTGCCGTATCAATTTCAATCATGACACTATCTTCCAATGCACGGAAAATACAAGCGACAGTTGCTTCGAGAAAGGCGGTTAATTCGCAGGCGGGAGTTTTTTTATCAAGAAGACCGTGCGCTACTTTGTGCAATGTCCAGATTTTCTGTTCAAAAGTCAGGCAATCAAAAGCCCGATGCCCAACTCGAAATTCGTCATCTTCTTCTTCGAAATCAATCACTTCCTGAAGACGATCTGCTAACTCTTGAATCCCTCGCGCCAACATTAATGCATACGCACCGGAAAAAGTTGTCGTACCGGTTGAGGCTCGCCACATAGTTTAACTCCATCGAATGTTTAAATTTACCGGAACATAACCACCACACATTTTGATAAAAAAATTCCCTTCAAAAAAAGTTTGACAATTATTTGAAAGGAATTTATTGGAATTGTAATAAGTTGTGTTGTTATCAGGATTATTATAAGGACAAAACAACAAAAACCAAAAAAACGAAATTCGCCGGCAACGAAAATCGGATTTTTGGTTTTATTGGTTCAACTGCAATGTTTGGGCTAAATAATTCCGCCGTGTGTTCGGTAAGGAGTCATGTGGCTTGGTTGATCAAGCAACCAGAGCCGTTCCCATTCGTCGTGAATTAAACGGAAGTTTTCCGAATTATAAATTAATTGTTTATCCCGTCGCCCTGTATCTCCAGAGTACATCGGAATCAGACATCCGGTTGAACTCATTACGGTGATCCCCAAAAGGACTGCCACTAAAAATTTATACAACATAATATTCCTCCGTGAAACTCCGAATCAATAAACACCAGCGATTTTTTTGGGAAAATACACAAACAATTTCGTCAAAAATATCCCAAACCTTAACTGGTTTTATCGGAGATTTTTGATTTGAAACTGAAGAAAACTTCTTGTTTGTTCCTAGTAATATCCTAAAAAATGTTATTATTGTCAGAATATATCACCGCAGAGGAGGTTAATTTAACCAAATTATCTAAAATTATTTAGTTAAATTACCTATTTTTTCTTTTTGTCCAATAGGGAACAAACTTTGTCTTCCATAACTTTGCCGGGTTTGAAGGTTACGACGCATTTTTCTTTAACGAAGACTTCTTCACCGGTTTTGGGGTTCCGTGCTTTCCGTGCGCGGCGGTATTTTACTTCAAAAACACCGAAATTACGAAGTTCGACTCTTTTTTCCTCCACAATGGCTTCGATAATTGCGTCAAAAGTTTTCTGGACAATTTCTTTGGTTTTCAACTGAGTCAGACCGAGTTTATCGGAAATAGATCGAACAATTTCTTTTTTTGTCATAATTCACCTCGAACATTAAAAAGGAAACCTCCGAAACAAGATAACGAAGGCAAGTTTACTTAAAAAAACGAAACCGGATATTTCAAAACACAGCGGAAAAGTTTAACGTTGTTTTACGTTAAGATCAAGCCCCCATTAGGATTCCCGCCGAAATTTTTTTCGATAATATTAAAACAAAATTGCCGTTAATGGTAAAATTCCGCTTGCGAAACTCTCCGCTAAAAAAACTATTTACTTTTTTTTCAACACGAAAATAACGTCTTCTTTTTGTGAATTAAGTTGAATTGGCAGGAAATCGAAATTGAATGTTTCGAGAACATCAAAGCGGTTCACTTTTTTGAGAAGATCACGAAACTGTTGAAGCGAATAAGTCCGAAGCGGGAAAGTATCGACAATTTCATAATGTTGTTTTGGGCTTGTTGCTTTGATACGAAATTCAACTATTTCGAGACGTTTTCGCCGATTGAATGATAATGTTCGCAACTGTGATTGTAACGCAAGAGAACCATGACGGGCAACTCCTCGCTCCGATGAACAAGCGGCGTTATTTTTCGGCAACAAATGCAAACCAAGCAGATAAATTCCGTTGGGTTTCAAAACTTCCGCAACAGCATGAAGATGCGACATCGCCAATGTTTCCGAAGTCAAATGCAGAAAACTGCTTATGAAATTGAATGCCAAATCAAACGGTTTTTTTTGCCGCAAATCATGTAAGGAAAAACGGGTCATATCGCCGAGAATGGCGGATTCCGGCAGACCGTGCCGTTTGAATCGTTTGTTACAAAACGCAATGGCATTTGGATTTAGGTCGAGACCTACGACTTTATGTTCTAATTTAGCGAGCCGCCACAAAAGCCGTCCTGTCCCGCAAGCCGGTTCAAAAATTCTGCCGCATCCTGATCCTGATATGTTGCAATAACACCGAAGAGTCTTTTTCAAAAATTCGACTTCACGCTTACACGAACCCGAAAAAAGAACATCATACAATGTCGGATAATCATAAATATTCATTGTTATAAATTGATAATCGAGAATAATAAACTACAAATTTGTTTTTATTAACCACAGAAATAAAGAAAATTGTCCGCTGATTACGCTGATTTTCGCAGATGGACGTAAAAAGCAATCTGCGTCTATCTGTGTAATCTGCGGACAATTTTCTTTTCCTTCTCTGTGACCACTGTGTTTTCTGTGGTCAAATAAAAAGCCGGTTATTCGAAGTTGCCACTATTTGAAACAAACAGAAGTATAATTTGTTCATAAACAGAAATCAAGTAAACTCATTACGTTTTAAAATTTGTAATT
>JAISNF010000491.1 GCA_031276415.1 Planctomycetaceae bacterium | reverse complement strand
AATCGAAAACCCAAACACCGGGCTTAACTTCTTTAACGGAAACCGGCGCAATCTCCTCAATAACCCGCATCGGCTGCATCATCTGCGCAACAAGTTTACCTTTCGGAGCATCAACTATTTGGGCTTTAACAATTTCACTGAACGGAGCATCAACTATTCGGGCTTTAACAAATTCACTGAACGGAACTTTGCTCTTTCGCGCATCGTAAATTTCACCGTCATAATCATTGTTATCCCGAATCGAAGTGTTGGTTGAAAGAAACCAATTTTCATCGCTGACAACTGTTTGTGTTGAACCGTCGGCGTATTGAATTTCAAATTGGAACAATAATTTCGGAAAACCGAATGTTCGTGTTGCTATTGGATCGTTTGTTCGCGGGGCGTAATAGCGACCATTGCCAAGTTTAACAACAATCTTATTGAAAAATTTGAAATTAGGGTTATCGCTGCTTTGTAACACCTCAGGATCAATATCATAAGTTACATAAGGAACACGTTTATCGTAGTCAGTCAAAACAGGATCAAGAACATGATTGCCGATTTTTTTATTGTTCACAAGGAGTTCGTAATAACCGAGACCGGAAATATAGGCTGTTGCGCGAATTGGTTTTCCTTTAATCCCAAAAGATTTGGTAAGAAATCTTGCCGGCGGACTTGGGCGTGAAGTATTCGCACTGACATTCCCCCAAGGACTGCCGCCCAAATCGGCAATTTTCACGGTGTTTTTCCAAGCGGAATCGTCAAACGTTGCCGTTTCAAAACCTTCGGGCAAACCGTCAATTGCTTTCCATGTTGTATCGGTTTTGATTGAGAGTTCCGTTTCGTTTTTGTACTGAATCCGCAACACGCCAATCAATCCGGCAGGATTCGGAGCATCACCGTGATTCGCAACATCAACCGCAAGAACATTCTTTCCCTGTTTCAAATATTCGGTAACATCAATAATCTTTGCCGTCTTGAAATTTGAACCGCTTCCGACTTGCTTATTGTTGAGATAGGCGGTAAATTCATTGTCGGCTGTGAGAGCGAGTGTTGCTTTGTTAATTTCGAGCGGCGATTCGTTTAAGTCAATTGTTTTACGGAACACGGCGTGACCGGGCAAGGCGTTTAGACCTTTTTCGTTTGTCCAAATCCATGCGGCTCCGTCCAACGATACTTTCGATTTTTCGTTTTCTTTTTCTTCTAACGAAACATCATCAAGACCAATCCATTTTGCCTGCCATTGTTCCGGTTTGAAAATTCCGGTGGTGAATGTTGAAGAACTAGACCACTGTTTATTGTCTTGTTTATCCCAAATGATTACCAACCACATGTATTCTGATTTCGGCAACAACGGTTTACCGGCGTATTCGACCAACACCGTATTTTCCGCAACTTTACCGGAATCCCAAACGATTTCAACCTGTTTAGAATCTGTTGAAGTTGTTCTTTCTGTTCGGTAAACGATAATTTGATACGCTGATTGTGTTTGGTCATTTTGGTCTGATTTCAGTTTCCACGAAAAACGCGGTTTGAGTTCGTCAATTCCTTGCGGTGCGGTGAGAAATTCCACTCGCAATTGATACGGCTTGACAACTCCGTCAGCAGGAATAGGCGTAACAACTTGACCGGTTTCTTGAGCGGTGCAAACCCAAGTCATACAAACCGCCAATACCATAAAAGTAAATACGAAACAAAAGGTCAGTAATCGGTTTAACATAACAATTTTCCTTGTTTGTTGAATTTTCAATAAGTTTAATAATGTCTTAAAGAGTTACAATACCCAAAAAGTACAACAATAACCCGCACATTTTATCATTTGAAAAGGACAAGTCAACGGTATCGATTTTGTGGGTTGCTTGTTTGTTTGTGAAAATCATGTACATTGTATCCGTCTGTTGTTGCTTGAGGGAATTATTGATTTTGATTTTTACTTTTACTTTATTCAATTATCATGGATACAAAAATCGGATTTATCGGAACCGGTCACATGGCAAGAGCATTGTCACGCGGTTTTATCAAAACGAAAACAATTCAGCCGGAAAAACTTTTCGGTTATGATATTAATCCGGAAGCGGCGCAACGGTTTGCGGAACAAACGGGCGGAACTGCGGTTGCTACGATTAAGGATTTAGTGGCAGGTTCGGATGTTGTTTTTCTTTCGGTCAAACCGCAACAAATGGGTGAGGTTCTTCATAATCTTGCGGCACTTCGGGCGCATGGTTATAATCCGTTGTGGATTACAATTGCTGCCGGAATCCAACTCAAAACCTACTTAAAAGATCTTGGAACGAGTGCGAGGCTTGTACGTGTCATGCCAAACACGCCGTGTTTAGTTGGTGAGGGCGTATGTGGTTTTTGTCTTTCTGACGGAGCGAACAAGAATGATGCGGAGTTGGCACTTGATCTTCTCTCAACGGTCGGGCTTGCGATTCCGTTTCCAGAACGCCAACTTGATGCTGTTGCGGGGCTTTCCGGTAGTGGACCGGCTTATGTTTACATGATGATTGACGCAATGGCTGATGGCGGTGTCAAAATGGGTTTACCGCGTGAACAATCGTTGTTATTGGCGGCTCAAACTGTTCTTGGTGCTGCCAAAGTCGTTTTGCAAACCAACGAACATCCCGGTGTTCTCAAAGACAAAGTTTGTAGTCCGCGTGGAACAACAATTAGTGGAGTTCATTCATTGGAGCGTGAAGGTTTCCGTGCCGCAGTAACCAACGCCGTTGAAGCCGCCACGCTCCGCTCCCGAGAAATGGGTATCGAAAACGAAGAACAAAATAGAAAATAAATGTAATTCAGTTTAAGGATCAGCAGACTATAGATGTTTTGAGACCATTGACAGAAATTATTATAAATATGTAGCGAAATCTTGTTTGTGTGTTTAGGAACAGCGGCTTTAATATTTATGTGGTTAATTAAAGTCATTACGGAAAAAAATAACACAATACATATTCAATTTAATTTTTTTTGTGCAAAAACAATGCTTTCCAAAGAATTTATCACTGATCTGAAATTTAAGAAAACCGGCGAAATAGCAAAACTCGTGCAAAATCAACACGATGTCGGAAAACTTATTTTCGTTTTGGAAAATTTGGGACATTTGCCAATTGGTTTCAATGCGGATTTTCTGTATGACCTTTTACAACATCAACACACCCAAGTACGGTTTCATGCTGTTAAAAATATTGCCAAACTCAATGGAAAATCCGATACAAAAAAACTTGTCGAATTATATCAACAAGAATCAGAGACAAATGTGCGGCGAGAAATCGTTTCGGCAATCGGAAGGCAACGTAAAATTACAAATAAGACGATCCTGTTTTCTTTTCTGAAAGATGAAGATCCAAAAATCGTTTGTCAGGCGATACGCGGTTTACTCGTTTTTGAACATGATAAAGAAGTCGAAAAACATCTGAAACCGCTCATCAATCATCAAAACGAAATGGTACGAACGATCATTTACAAAGAATATTTTTCAAAAGAAAATCAAACAGTAAATGTTTTGCCGCACACTGAAACTTATAGATTCTTAAAAAATGTTGTTATTCATGCGGATGTTTTGGACGCTTTAAAATATGTTCCCGATGAAAGTGTTCATTTAACGTTTACCTCTCCGCCGTACTACAATGCGCGTGATTATTCTATTTATCAAAGTTATCAGGCATACTTGGAATTTTTGGAAAAGGTTTTTATTGAAACACATCGTATTACCAAAGAAGGACGTTTTTTGATTGTCAATACTTCGCCAATTATTATTCCGCGTGTTAGTCGTTCACATTCAAGTAAACGTTACCCGATTCCGTTTGATTTACATCCGTATCTGGTAAAAAATGGTTGGGAGTTTATTGACGATATTATTTGGTTGAAGCCGGAGGCAAGTGTAAAAAACCGTATTGGTGGATTCATGCAGCACCGGAAGCCATTAGGTTACAAGCCTAATTCTATAACAGAATATTTAATGGTTTACCGAAAATCAACCGAAAAATTATTGGATTGGAATATGCGGAGTTATGATTTTAAAACAATAGAAGCAAGTAAGGTTGAAGATGGGTACGAAACTACGAATGTTTGGAAAATTGATCCGACTTTTGATAAAATACATACAGCCGTTTTTCCTGTCGAACTTTGCAGAAGGGTAATTCAATATTATTCGTACAAGGGCGATTTAATATTTGATCCTTTTGCCGGAAGCGGAACCGTTGGAAGAACTGCAAAATCAATAGGTAGATTATTCTTCTTAACAGAAAAAGAAACCGAATACTTTAATTATATGCAATCAAAAATAAAGCCAAATATTTTTAACGAAAATATAACAAAATTCTTGACTCTAAAACAATTCATCGAAACAATAAAATGACGCTAACAGATATAGTCGTAAAAAATATAATAAAAAGATTGATTAAATCTCAGGACTATCGTATTGAGATTGTCAATTTAATCAACGCTAATTTTTTACAATTTGCAATAGACTTTTTCAAAAAAATTGTGAGTGCGAAATTAAACTCGAAAAATATTACAATTGATTGGTACAAAAAATCATTCATGGATAGTCATTTGCCGTCAGATGAGATATTGATAAACGCAGGCTTAAACGGAAAAACCATCAGAAATATGTACGGTTCTACGACTCGCTCAATTGTTATTGATGCATCAAATGAACATTTTGAAGCACTTTATAATAGCATTAGCGAACTTGTTAAAATTGAAAAAGAAATTGAACTCACTTTGACTATTAAGTTAAACAGCGTTAGTGTTGATTTGAATGTGAGCGAGAGTCTGATTGTTATTAACACGTTAGCAGTCAAACGCGCGCAACTTTGCGGCGGGTATTGGAGTACGGCGGGGAAAATCGTTGAAAAATACTTAATGCTAACTCTTTGTAAACTATACAATATAAATGAAAAATATTACGATGCCGCCCGATTCGTAAAAGATAAAAAGAAAAAAGTAGATAGAGAAGTTGATTTTTATTTGTTAAAAAATAACAAAAAATATTTGTGCGAAGTAAAACTTATGGGCAAGGGTAATCCTGAAAGTGCCGATGCAATTATTGCCCGTAATTCAGATATATTTATTGCAGATACGCTCTCGCAACAAAATAAAAATCAATGCGAAAAATTAAACATAAATTGGGTAGCGTTACGCGAACCGGAAGGCTTTAGGCGTTTTAAATTAATTCTTGAAAAATTAAACATTCCATATAAAGATTTCAATGATAATTTAGATGAAAAATTAGAAACGATATTATCAGAATTATTTGAAATACCGTTATTACATTAGGTAACAGATTATTCCTTACATGAAAACCCGTTGACGGAACGCAAAGATGATTTGGCGGCTCAAACACATTCCAAGAACTCTTACACCAAAGAGGAGTTTATTGACTTGATGCTCCAGCGTGGAACACTGGTTACCAAAACCGACGTCCTCGCTGTTCTCAATAATATGAAGGAAACCACCCCACCGGCTATATTGGAAATGCCCCGTTGGGGCAATCCCAAGGTAGTGATGGGTTTTAACCCATCGGACAAATGTTTGGACGGAATTTACAGGATTGGCAACTAGAATATTCCAGGTGATATTTTCTAACATAACCGAATTTTAAAGTGTAATAAGTATAGTAAAAAACGAATTCAAGTTCAAGAATAACATGAACAAATCATCAAAGGTAAGATACGGTAGTTCCATGACTCAAAGGGAAGGGTAGTTGCGAAAAAAAAGAAACAAATTTTTTAATTCGACTTAATTAACTCGTTGTTTGAACCGATAATAAAATCAATTAGTTTCCGGCATCTTTTAAACGAATACCGGATTTACCATTTCTTGACTTAGCCTCGCAGGGCAATGAAATAAATAAATTTCTTTCAAATTTTGTACGATTGATATGATGTCGCTTTTCAGTGAACATCGGTAATCGTGTTCTATCTTCCAATTGCTTTTGTTTTCCGTTTCACAACATCGCAATACTAATACGTAAACCATTAACGTGCGCCATTGTGAAAAACGGAAACTTCCTTTTTGTACAATACTATGACAATTATCAATATTGTTGATATGAGTTTTGCTTATGATGGCGGAAATCCTTTATTTTCTAATGTTTCACTGCAAATTGATACACGTTGGAAACTTGGTTTGATTGGTCGCAACGGTCGCGGAAAAACGACATTGCTCCGTTTATTGCTTGGCGATCTCGTTTGTAACGGCAAAATAAATGTACCAATTCCGCTTGAATATTTTCCTTACATCGTTCAGGATAAAACGCTCCCAACTTACGAAATTGCTACGCAAATTGCCGACTTCGAAACATGGCAACTTGAACGTGAATTATCGTTGCTGGAAATTTCCGATGACGTATTGATGCGATCTTTTGAAACACTGAGCGGCGGTGAACAAACAAAAGTAATGCTGGCAATACTATTTCTGAACAATAACAATTTCCTGCTGATTGACGAACCAACCAATCATCTTGATCTTGAAGGACGGAATGTTGTAGGTAATTATCTGTGCCAAAAAAACGGTTTCATTCTTGTTTCACACGATAGTACGTTGCTGGACGAAAGCGTTGATCATATTTTGTCTATAAATCGCAACAATATCGAATTAATACAAGGAAATTTTTCAACGTGGCAATGTAACCAAAATTATCGTGAACGGTTTGAAAATGCGGAAAACAACAGATTAAAAAAAGATGTACGCCGACTTCAGGAAGCAACACAACAATCAACAGAATGGTCAAATAAAGCCGAAAAAGAAAAATTTGGTCATGGTCCGGTAGATCGCGGTTTTATCGGCAGTAAAGCGGCAAAAATAATGAAACACGCAAAATCAGTAGAAAACCGCAAACAAAAAGCAATAGAACAAAAACAAGAATTGTTCAGAAACAAAAATACTGAAATTGCGGAGAAACTTTCTATTGCGCCGATTCGTTTTCATTCGAAACGAATTATTGATTTGGAGAATGTTTTTGTGCAATATAATGATGGAGTACCATTATTCAACGGTGTTACGTTTTCAGTTGAAGTAGGGGATCGTATTGCTGTTTGTGGTCGAAATGGTTGTGGCAAGTCGAGCCTTCTAAAATTGATCGCAGGGCAAAACATACCGTATCAAGGATATTGCCGTGTTCCGAAAAATCTGAAAATATCATATCTGCCGCAAGATGCATCATTCCTGCAAGGAAACATGAAGGATTTTATTTTCGAACGTCAAATTGATGAAAGTTTATTGAGGGCAATTTTGCACAAATTAGGATTTCCCAAAAATGATTATGAAAACGACATGTCAGGTTTTAGTGCTGGTCAAAAGAAAAAGGTATCACTTGCTGCGAGTCTTTGTGAACAGGTTCATCTTTATCTTTGGGATGAACCGCTTAATTACATCGACATTATTTCACGAACACAAATTACGAATCTTTTGATTGAATACCAACCAACATTGATTTTCGCTGAACATGACAAAATGTTTCTTGAAACAGTAGCAACAAAAAAAATAAATTTATTAATCTAAACCCACAATAATTCACATCTACGATAATCAAAACCAACAGGCGAAAAAGAACATGCAACAGAAACGCCTAAAAATCTAATACAGTATCAAATTTCTCTTCTTTTGTACTTATTTTTTACCACCTGATTGTCTAGCTATAGTTTCGTAATCGCCAAAAAAATCCGCCATCTCTCGCATACGTTTAGAACGTTCTATTAGTGATTGTTTCGGATCATCAATATCTCGCGTTTTCTCCCAAAGCAACAAGAGAACAGACAAAACCGGTTCAAAGGACAACGGAATCCTACATAATTTCGTTGGCTCGCCATAACGGAACGGGCGACCAACTTTTTTCTTAATAATTTTCGCTTTATCCATATCACCAAAAAAATCCGCCATCTCTCGTATACGTTTAGAACGTTCTCTTAGTGATTGTTTCGGATCATCAATATCTCGCGTTTTCTCCCAAAGCAACAAGAGAACGGACAAATCCGGTT
>JAISNF010000433.1 GCA_031276415.1 Planctomycetaceae bacterium | reverse complement strand
ACCGGAACTGTAGCAGATAAAAAAACGCTCCTAATGTTAGCGGATTGTATGGACGGCGGAGTACTGAATTTGGACTGATAATTGTTTCTGCGTCTCAATGGAAAACAACATCAACCGTTACAACCGTTCAGGCGAACGGTCGCCTACCTAATGATTACAAATTCAAAAGGTAGGCAACGTTTCTCCTGAAACGTTGCGTCGGCGTACTCGCCGACAGGGAACCTCTTGTGGTTCCAGATCAACCGCTGCGACCCTTCGGCGAAGGGATCTCCTACCTTATTGATTACAAATTCAAAAGGTAGTCAATGTTTCGCCGAAGGGCTTTCACCCACCATTGGTCGGCGTACTCGCCGACAGGGAATCGGTTGTAATTCCCGATCAACCGTTGCGACCCTTCGGCGAAGGGATCGCCTACCTTATGATTACAAATTCAAAAGGTAGGCAACGTTTCTCCTGAAATGTTGCGTCAGCGTACTCGCCGACAGGGAACCTCTTGTAATTCCAGATCAACCGTTGCGACCTAAATTGTAACTATATTTTGATTCCAATTAAAAAAAATTCACTCTGTGTGTTCTCTGTGGTTAATAAAAAGACAGTTATTAGAAGTAAGTTCCCAATAACAAAATTTTGTTTATTCAAGAACAACCGGAAGATGGATTCGTTTTCCGTCGCGAATAATATCTAATTGAATTTGATCACCGGGTTTATGGTCATCAAGAACTGCGGTAAAATCATCCGCTTTTTTTGTTTCAATGCCGTTGATACCGACAATAATGTCGGCGGCAGACCAATCAATTTTTGATCCTCCTTCAATCGCAAATCCTCCCTGACGAAATCGCAATTTAGTAATTTTAGGACCTCGCAAACCGGCTTTTGCCGCCGCTCCATTGGGAACAAGCGACCGAACCAATAACCCACGAACCGAATCTTGCTCAATAACACGCACCGAACCAATTCCAATTTCACCACGAATTACTTTACCGTTTTTGATTAATTGAGGAACAACTCTCGCAATTGTATTTGCCGGAATCGCAAAACCAACTCCGTGTGAACCACCGCTTTGGCTGGCAATTGCGGTGTTAATACCAATCATACGTCCTTGCGTATCAAGCAATGCCCCGCCGGAATTACCCGGATTGATGGCGGCGTCAATTTGAATTAAACCCTTAATAGAACGGGCTTCAACCCGACTAGGAATTGACCGGTTCAAACTTGAAATCAAACCGCTCGTCAATGTTCGCTCCAAACCAAACGGATTTCCGATAGCAAATATTTTTTGACCAACCAGCAAACGTGATGAATCGGCAAGCGTTACCGGATAAAGATCTTTCGCCGGAACATGAACTTTTAATACGGCTAAATCAGTAATTGGGTCTTCACCAACAATTGTTGCCGGATAAGATTCGCCGTTGAAAAAAGTTATCATTACGGAATCGACATTGCTAACAACATGCGAATTGGTCAAAATATGACCTTCTTTATCAAGAACAATACCACTTCCGGCTCCCGGCTCATCAATTTCACCAATAAAGAAATGATTATAAGTTGTTCGTGTATCGATATTAACGACACTTTTATTGGAACGTTCATATACTTGCACAGAAATTCGTTCTTCGGGAATGAGTTCTGCGTAACGTTCGATAAACAAAGGACTTTCATCGGGACGAGGAAGAGTTGAAAGGTGTTCGGGGATGGGCAGGTTTTGTTCGGGTTTTGTGAGATTTTTGCTTGTTTTATCCGCATCGTTTTTGGATTTTTGAAAAAACGGCAATGTCTGGGCATTGGTTAGTTTTTCCTCTGTGGAAAAGAGAATAAGTGATGCGGTTGTTAGGATGAAGCCAAGAACTGAGGCAAATAAAAGAATAAATGTTGGTTTTTTCATGTTTGTAAGTCTTTTTATTATCAAGTGTTATGATTGGTGAATCTTTGAGTATTTTATTATTTTACTCAAATTATTTCCGATTGATCACATTTGAAAATTCGGTTTTATAGAGATTGGTCAAATGCAAAAAACGAATTTTCAATATCCTGTGAATAATTTTATTTATACGTTTTTAATTAGAAAATGTTCAATCATCGGAAAAAAAAATTGTGTAATTATTCCGCATTGCGAAACTCTCCACTCTCAACTATCAACTCTCCACTAATAAAAAAACCGTTTGATTTTGCAATCAAACGGTTTTTTATTTTATCGGTTAAAACCGATCTATGTTCTTTTTCACTGAAGAATCCTAAATTTTTCTCATTGACATAAATGTCAAACAAGTTCTTTTTTGGAACCAATCAGTGTTCGAAGCCGTTCCGCCAATAATGACGAATCAAACGGTTTCTTGAACGTTTCATTAATACTCGAACGATCAAAACTCATTGTACTTCCGTCATCGGGAAGTAAAGCGATGAGAATGATCTCGGAAAATTCGCCGTTCCTCCGCAGATTCTGGCAAATTTGAACCGATTCCATTTTTCCAATTGAAAAATCAACAATAATACAGTCAGGATGGAAACTCTCGGCTTGAATTCCGGCATCGAAACCACTTGCCGCAACTGCGACCCGGAACGCTTTTTCGACGGGCAACTCCCGTTTAAGATTCTCGATCAAAACTTGATCCTGGGCGACAATCAGGATTTTTGCCAAGGTCTCATCTTCAAGACCTTCAAGCGGCATTCCATGTTCTTTGAGGAATTTTATCAAGTATTCTCTCGGAATCCGACGGTCTTGCGACCCAGGAATACGGTACCCTTTAAGCCGGCCGGAGTCAAACCATTTGCTGACGGTGCGCGGGGCCACCTTACAAATTTTGGCGACCTGACCAGTTGTAAAAACCTTCATTGCAGGCTCTCCGATTAACTTATACTTTTCTTCTACGTTCCGACCAACTCTCCTTATGATCGGAACCAAAATTGCCCGTGCAATCCATTGTTCCTCTTACGGATATCCCTATCACAAAGAACAATAAAATCCTGGGTCGGGGCAGTACGATTTCTCGCTTCAATAATCCGGGCTACTTCTTTTCCCATTGCTGGAGACGGAACTAATCCGCCAACCCTTCAATGCAACTTATCGGCAACCCATTGCTCCAAAATAAAGAATAATTCAAAAATCAAGATAACCCCCGATTTTCGATGGTATCTCTACCAATTTGTTTTACCAAATAACCTTATATTCGGAACAATTATCACGGATTCGAACAGACAATCCTTATCGTTCAAACCACTCTAACGGGAACAATCCATTACAAGACAACAAACCGTGCTTCGCGGCTGTCAGCCGAGTTTTCAAAACAATCCTTGTTTATCATTTCTCTCAGTGACAAATTCGTCTCTTCTTTCCGGTTCTGGTAAACCGTCCGAACTTCCTTATCGGCGACAAAATCCCGTCAGATATTTTTATCGGTTCAATTGTTTCCATGACTTTAGCCGGAAAAAAGGAATAAAGGTAATTATTAGTTGAGAGTGGAGAGTTGAGAGTGGTGAGTGTTCGCAATGCGGATGATGCTCATTACGCTTTGAAAATTTACTCTTTAAAATTTGGTTTTCGTTTCACAAGATAAATTGATAATTGATTAAAATTGCCCCAGTGGGGCATTTCCAATGTAGCCGACAGTTTCAACCGCCGGAACATTCGGGAATACAACGTGGGAATGGACAAAACTATTGAAATTTTTATTCACGTTGTTGAGAATTAAAAAAAATAAAACCGAATTTCAAAGTACAAAGAGTATAAGAGTATAAAGGTCTGAATGTTGATTATGACGATTGTGATGATTTTTCGTAATCAATCCTATAACAATTTGTGAATGCAATAAATTTTTTTATAAACGGTTACTTCCTTATACGGCTTTCTGTTGTTATAATTTCCACAGTTGTTGAAATTGTTTTAAACACACACATTTAGAATTATGGAAAAGAATTATGAAAAAGAATTATGAAAATCATGGGAAAAAAAAGCCTAAAGTGAAATTTGTGAAATCAAGACGCTGGCACGCATCACAAGAATCAGACGAACTTATTTTCGCTGTTTGTGATCGTTATTTTTTTCAGTTGGGAAAATCCGCACAAACACCGGACGGCGAAGAACGTCAACGAGGTGCCGCTGCCTCTGTTGCCGAATGGATTCAAACAGAAAAAAACCGGAAGGATATTTCCAGAGAAAAAATTTATCCTCTTTTTTGGGAAGCCTGCCAACGCGGGTTTCTCCTGTTACAACCTCCAATTGAAAAAAACCTAAAAAAACAACTGGAAGAATTTTACGATTTGGAAAATTATCCGGGTGAAATTACGGTGGTCAATGTCGGCGGTGATTCGGCGGCTAAACATGTTACGTCAACTGCTGCTGATTTGATCATTAGTTTGATTGACCGTGTTTGGAAAGAAAAAAAAGAAAAATATCCAAACAATCGCGAATTACAATCCGTTCATCTTGGAATGGGAGCGGGTTATGCCGCAATGCTTGTTGCTAAACGTCTGGCAACGAAAATTCATTCCGGCGAAGATCTTCCGCAACTTGTTTTGCATGCGATTTCGTCCGGCGGTTTCCTGCCTAATGAACCTCACAAGGCTCCGTCAACTTATTTCACTTATTTCGATCCTGCGCTGACAAATATTAAATATGTTGCTCTTTTTTCGGCAACTGTTGTTGGTCACGACGATTACGAAAACTTAAAAACCAACCCCGGAATTAGGTTTTCGTTTGAACAAAAAGACGACATTGATATAATTGTTACGTCGTTAGCGGCTGCCGATCATGAACATGGTCTTTTGGTTCAATATTTGACGCATTTGGTTGATCAAAAACTTTTGCCGCCCAATTTATTGGGAGAGATGCGGAATGCCGGTTGGGTTGGAGATGTTCAGTTTCGTCCGTATTCGGTTGATGGACCGTTGACGGATGTTTCTCCGGTTCGTGCCGTAACATTGTTCGAACTTGACGAATTGGTCGAATTAGCCAAAAATCCGCACAACGGTAAATATGTTGTTCTTGTTGCGGGTCCGTGTGGAGAATGCGGTGCAAGCAAAAAAGACGCTCTCAAACCGCTTATTGCCAACGAAAATTTACGGCTCTGGACACATCTTGTTACAGACGCCAAAACCGCAAGAGAATTATTAGAATAAACAACAAAACTACAAATTGGGAACTTCTAATAACTAGTTTTTTTATTAACCACAGAGAACGCAGAGAACGAAGAGGAAATTTTTAATTGGAATCGAAACATTATTTAATATTTGACTTTTGATCTAAAATAATTTTATAAAATTAAACTGTAACCGTTCACGGATATTTAGCGGATGTTTTTTAATGTATAGTCGCTCAATATTCGCCCTGATAAGGGCGTAACTTTCATAACCGCAGGTCAGCGACCTGCGGTAACAAACCCGCCCATCCTTTCTGCCCTGAAAGGGCAGGATTTTATTGACATTATTTAACCTCAAAAGTGCTGCCCCTATTGGGGCAGAGTTGTGAGCGGACTTTTAACCGCAGGTCTTTGACCTGCGGTTATGAAAATACCGTCCCTATCGGGACGAAGAAAAATCAACGAAATCATTAAATAATAAAAAAAATACCGTGAACGGTTACATTAACCTTTTCTTCTCTGTGAACTCTGTGGTTAAATAATCTGTGTTAAATAAAAAAACGGTTATTAGAAGTTATCTTTAGTATTATCAATTTATTTGCAACAAAATACTAAAATTATGGGAAAATCAGTTGGGGCGATAGAGTTATCCAGTATTGGTATTGGGTACAAGGTTCAGGACGAAATGTTGAAAGCGGCGTCAATTGAGATTTTGATTGCGCGGACGATTTGTAGTGGAAAATATTTGATTATATTTAGTGGTGGTGTTAGTGATGTGGAAACGGCGATTGAGACTGGTTTGTCGGTTGGTGGCAGTGCGGTGATTGATCAGTTGACGGTGGCGAATGTTTATGAGGGCGTTTTTCCGGCGTTATCGCAATCGGTTGTTTTGTCGCCGGAGGGAATTGATGCTCTTGGAGTAATTGAAACATTTAGCGGAGTGAGTGCGTTGGTGGCGGCGGATTATGCCGGCAAATCCGCACGGGTTACGTTATTTCGGTTACACATTGCGATGGCTCTTGGCGGCAAGGGATTACTTTTGATGACCGGCAATATTTCCGACGTAACCACCGCCGTCAACACCGCCGCGGAGGTCATACGAAAACGCGGCTTACTTGTTTCGGAACTTGTTATTCCACGCCCCAGCCACGAACTCTTTGCCGACTATATTTAATTTAACATTTAATTACGAACAAATTATTACGAAAGGTAACTTCTAATAGCCGCCCTTTTATTTAAGCACAGATTTTTAACCACAGAGAACAAAAATTTTTAAAATTATTTTAGATCAAAAGGCAAATATTAAATAATATTTTGATTCCAATTAAAAATTTCCTCGTGCTTTCTGTGGTTAATAAAAATATATTTGTGTTTTTTAGAAGTTCCCATATTATCTGATCTTCAACATCTTCAACCTGATTGGAGTGAGAGTATTTGTTCAATTTTTTGAATCATTTCGGCAATATTGAGAAGTTCGGAATGAATCGGATGTTTTTTGTCCACCCATTGATCGACTTTTTTCTGGGCGGTAACAACCGTGCTGTGCGAGCGGTCGCCGAAATACTTACCGATCTCGGAGAGAGCAGACCGCGTGTATTTTCGTGCGAGCCACATCGCCAGCATTCGTGGAGCGGCAATTTGTTTTGCCCTACTTTTAGATTGAAGAGATTGTTCCGAAAGTCCAAACGTTTCACAAACAACCTTTTCAATATCCTGAAGCCGAACATCACGCCGTTGAATACGAATCAAATCGCTCAACGTCTCTTCCGCAATCTCCAAAGTAATCGGTTCATTCCGTGTCAGATAAACTGCATGAAGCCGGTTTAATGCACCGGAAAGTTGACGAGCATGAATCCCAAAACGCGACGTTACCATCCGACAAACATCTTGCCCAATAGGTAATTGACGTTGAGCAACCATGTTCTGAAAAATACGCAACGCCATTTCGCGTTCCGGTAATTCAATGCCGCAAACCATTCCCGATTCAAGACGGCAAATAATTTCGTTTCGTAAACCGGTTAATTCTTTGAGCGGACGATTACCCGTAAAAACCATTTGCGTTCCCAAATTCCGAAGCGTATCAATCGTATGAAGAAATTCCGTTTGCGTGGCATCTTTTCGGGAAAGATATTGAATATCGTCCATCAGCAAAATGGAAATCCCTAAAAATTTGTTACGAAACGTCTGCATTCTGTTCCGCGACGAACCGGGCTGAATATTTTCCAGAAACGACGAAATAAATTGTTCCGAAGTCATATACAATGGCGGATCACGCCGTGCTTGTTGCCGGACAGCCGACCAGATGCCTTCCAGAAGATGTGTTTTTCCAACGCTTGTGGTTCCGTAAATATAAATCGGATTGATTTGACCGGAATGTTCAACGGCAAGTGTGGCGGCACGATACGCCAAACGGTTTGAGAAGCCTTCGATAAACGTGTTAAGTGTTGCAAAACGTCGCGGAATATTGTTTTTCTGATTCTGACGTGCAACATCAATATTTTGTCGCACGGCATCCGGTATTTGCAGCGGACAATGCGGACGAGGAATGGAAGGTTTTACGGCGGCGGGTTTGGGCGGATTGTCCAAATTTTGGGCTTGGGCTTGTTCCGCCGAAACAACCGAAAAATTAACGGGCAATGTTTTACCAAAAGCCGTTATTACGGATTGTTCAATGACTTGTTGAAAATTCGACCGTATCCAGTCAATCGCAAAATGATTCTTAACATTAAAAACAATTCCGTTTTCTTCAAAATGAATGGATGATTCTTGACCGAACCAAAGATTAAAACGTTGCAAACCGAGTTGTTCTACAAGAACATCGTGTAGGCGTTGTAATTCATTGGCGGCGTTATTTTCGGGAACATTCGCATTATGAATATCGGCATTGTGAACATTCGCCGTTTTTTCAACGTACTCCGTTACTTGGGGCATAGTAAGTATATTATAAAAGGACAATGGAAAATCAAAGGAAAGAAAAAAAACGATTCGGTTTGAAAACTTTTCAGAGCCGTTCTCAAAACCGCAAGCACGATTGTATTCATTGTCGATTCGTTGTCAAATCTCCCAACTACATTCAAACAACTTTTCTGAAAAAATGATTGTTGTAAAAACCGCAATCTCCCGATATTCGGACACTCTTTTCATTTCAGAAGTTTTTTTATTTTTCTTAAAATAACGATTCCGAAAAACAGGGAAAACCTGTTGTTCCACAATATAGGCGTTTGCCGACAAAAAATCCAATTCGTTTTTCAAAAGAACACAACATTATAATTCACAAAAAGATATAATAAAAAGTAAGCCGCTAAGGAATCATTATTTTGGAATGATTTCTCAAAAAGATTGATCATTGTTTATGCTATTCTTTACCGCAAAGAACACGAAAATAAAAAATAAGTCCGCAAATAAC
>JAISNF010000370.1 GCA_031276415.1 Planctomycetaceae bacterium | reverse complement strand
TTGTTTGTTTGCTAAATTGGTTAAAACGGATGGATTGGAAAGTTTGCATTGTTAATCTCCTTGCAAAATAGGGTTGAAAAAACTTTTGAAATATTACAATATTTCTTTGTGATTGGGGTTGTCATTACAAACCTCAAAACACAAACACAGTTACGAAACAATAGCACATTCAATGCCGAGAATATCGGCGATTTTTCGGATTGTTTGGGCGTGATGACCAATGCCCAATGAAAAATGATGCGTTGGTCCCTCCGCAACCCAACGTTTCAAAAAACTACGTATGTCGGAACCAAAATAACCATGCGTATTGGTGTTGCCGGTAGGAGGAATCAAGGCTTTGAGCGATTCGCCTTCGGCTACAATAAACTTGAACTTGCCGTCCGCTTTCACCCCAATACTCAACATCGTTATCGCTCCCTTGCGAATATTAAACTCAACCCCCGCCCCTGAACCCGGTTTACCATGATACTTTTTCAAACTACGTAACACCGGTTTGCAATCCGCAATATTCAGGTGATGCGGACCGTCATGTCCAACTAATACCGTTTGTCGTACAAAATCAATCGGATGAAATTCCGCAAAACTTCCGCCAATTTCAAGCCTGTCCATAATCATCATCGCAACACAAGTTTTAATATCAAATTCGCCGCACATCGGAAATCCCGCTCCCGTCAATAAAGAATTACCGACAATTAAATTCGTAACTAATTCACGCATGAGTGTTCCCGGTGCGGCTTCGTAATAATACGCCAAACCGTCCAACTGTTGATCATCAATAAACATCTCCAACGCAACCGCCGCCTTCGCCGCAATATGTAAATCAGAATCTGTTAATTTGGTCGTCAACGGATCGGAAATCGGATTGGGCATGTCAAAAAAATCAATAATTTCATTCTTCTTTTGCTCAATTTCGTCCGAATATTCATCACTGTAAAACTGGAGAATCTGATCCGGTTCACATTGAACAACATGAACTCCAAATGTTGCCGTTAATGCCGTCGGATCAGTGTGCATGTCCAACATGGATTCCAAAACATGTCCCAAATGACCAAGTCTCGCCCGCCGTAAATCGTGCAAAACATGAGCAATACGACACCATTCAGAAATTTCTGTATCAACAACCGGATCGTTTTTAAGCGTTCCGAGAATAACATCAGGTACCTTTCTGCCCATGCGGAGAGCAACACCAAGAAATTCCGGCACAGAACAAAAATCATCGTTACAAAGTTGCATGTATGTTGTTCCATGAACATAATCCATTGCCAAATCCGGTTGAAGCGCAACAAGAATAATCGGAATATCCAGCCCACGAAAAATAATACCAATCGTTGAAGATGTCGCATACGTCAGCATATCAATAAACAAAATATCAAGATCAGCGGCTTTCAGTTTCGGAAGAATTTCCAACGCATCCGAAGCATTATCGACAATGCCAAAATCAACCGTTTCCACTCCAAACCGTTTCACTTTGTTACAAAATATTTTCAGTTTATTATCCAGTTCATCAAGCAAACCCGGGAACTGACCCCAATACGTGTAATGCCCGACACCAAAAATTCCAACCCTTGCGGTCAGTGGTTTCCGTCGCGGAATTGTAGATGTAAATGTTTCAGGAATAGTTAAAGTATTACTGCTATACATAATAATTTGACAGTGTGAAAATATGAAAATTCAGTCTGATTGTTTTTTAACCAATATTAAAATTACAATAAGTGCCAAAGGATACAAACATCCCGAAGCAATCCAAACAGGAAGGAAAGAAAACTGATCAACAATAAATCCGATTGCCGTATTCGCTCCCATACCGCCAATCGTTCCAATCATTCCCGTAATACCCATCACCGTTGCAACCCGATGTTTCGGAAAAATATCACCTATAATAGTAACGTAATTCGTGATCCAAAAACCATGCGCAAACATTAATAATGACATCATCGCAATTGCAGTGTACACCTCCGACACAAACGCAGCAAGACAGGATGAAATAGTCAGCAATGCCGAAACCGTCATAACACCTTTTCGCGCATTAGAAACGGAAACTCCATTGGTAATTAACCGATCCGATAACCAACCGCCTAAAATATTCGAAACACCCAACGCAAAAAAAGGAATCCACGTCAACGCCCCAATCATTTCCAAAGAAAGATTACGTTCCTGATGTAAATACTTCGGAATCCAAAACATGTAAAAGTAAAATACCGGATCAAAAAGAAAACGGGCAAAAGCCAAACCTAAAACTTCTTTTCGGCAAAACAGAGAAATAAACGTATCAGAATAAAGTGATTCGTGTTTTTGTGATATTATTTTGTTTTGATCCGATTCAATCCATTCTTTTTCCGAATCAGTAATAAATGGCGATTTTGACGGAGTGTAATAGAAAATGAACCAACATATTACCCAAAGAAAACCAAGTAAACCGGTTGCGGCAAACGCTCCACGCCAACCAAAAAGACCAACCAGCCAAACCGTCAATGGCGGAGCCAACACACCACCGAGACTTGCGCCGCCAATAGCAATACCGGCTGCCAATGCCCGTTGTTTTGCCGGAAACCATTCCGCAACCGCCTTGACCGCACCAGGAAAACATGCGCCTTCCCCAAAACCAAGAAAAAAACGATTCACGCCAAGTTGAAACGGAGTAACCGCAATAGCGTGAAGTGCGCTGGCAATTGTCCAAATTAACACCGCCAAACCAAGCCCCAATCGCGTTCCAACTCGATCCAGAAACCAACCGCCAAGAAGGAACATTACAGCATAACTTGCCATAAATGCTGTTGTAATAAAGGAATAAGTTTTGTTGTCAATATGCAGTTCTTCACAAATTGCCGGTGCCACCACCGACAAAACCTGCCGGTCGAGAAAACTTAATGCCGTTGCACAAAAAAGCAAACCGCATAACCACCAACGTAAATGAGAAATTTGCATCGGAACTGTTCGTGTTGTAAGGAAAAAAAGTGATTTTTTCGTTCACTCATCAATTACAATACAACTATAACACCGAACACGATTCCGGTCAATATAAAAACCGAACGATATTGCGACTGTTTTTTTAAGGGATTTTTAAGTTCTAACTTATTATTTTTATTGATGTTATGAAATATCAGGTGTACGTTATTATAATATTGAAACACTCACAGAATGATTTTGCGACACGCCTTCTACGATTTTATTAAAACAAAACCGGTGATTGATCTTGAGAAAATCAATCACCGGTTATCAATTTTTTAATCGCTCGCAAAACTGTTACGAATTTTTGAGTTGTTCTTAATTTTTATTTTAATCAAGAAAACCAACAAGGTCTTGGCTACGGGTTGGCTGTTGAAGTTTGCGGACTGCTTTGGCTTCAATTTGACGGATACGTTCCCGTGTTACTTTGAAAATATGCCCGACCTCTTCCAACGTGTAACTGTAACCATCGCCAAGTCCGTAACGGAGTTTAATAATCTCCCGCTCACGATAACTAAGCGTTTTGAGTACCTTAGCAATTCTGGTTCGGAGCATTTCCTGTGTTGCTCCAATTGCCGGATTTTCCGCCGCTCCGTCAGGCAACAAATCACCGAAATGAGAATCTTCACTGTTACCCACCGGTCGATCAAGACTGATCGGATAACGATTCATCGCCAAAATCCGACGCGTTTCGTCAAGCGGCGAATTAGCCGCTTCCGCAGTTTCTTCAATCGTCGGCTCGCGTCCAAATTCCTGCAACAATTTTCGGGAAACATTACGCATTTTGGACATTGTTTCGACCATGTGAACAGGAATCCGAATTGTTCGGCTTTGGTCGGCAACCGCCCGCGTAATCGCCTGACGAATCCACCACGTTGCATACGTACAAAATTTGAAACCACGCCGGTATTCAAATTTATCAACCGCACGCATCAAACCCGCATTGCCCTCCTGAATCAAATCAAGAAAACTCAAACCGCGATTCCGATATTTTTTCGCAATTGACACTACCAACCGAAGATTGCCTTCGGACAAACCGCGTTTGGCTTCCTGATATTTAGCAAACAGGTCTTGAACATATTTAACTCTGTTACGAAGACTTGTCGGTGTTTCCTGTGTTAATTGCAAAATGTTACGAAATTCGTCCAGTATGGATTGCCGCTCATATTCAGGGCGTCCGCTGGCACGATGGGCACGAATTCGTTCTTTCAACTCGTCAACCCGACGACTAAATTCTTCCAAAGTCGGAATCATTGTTTCAATACGTTGAGTTCGAAGACCAAGTTCTTCGATCAACCGCACCGCACGGCGCCGCGAACGACCCAACCGTGTCCATGCAATTTTTCGTTCTTCCAGACTACGGGAACAACTTGTCGCAATACGATAATCTTTGTGGTTTCGGCGAACCATTAGTTCCAATGAACGAAGATTATGAGGAAAACGTCCCATAATCTGTTGTTTTTCAAGGCTATCCGTTACGGAAACCTGAACTGTTCGGTCAAACGGTAATTCATTGTGGTGAACCCTCCGCAATGTTCGGACTGCATGTTGAAGGACATAATCGCACTCCAACAATTTAGCACGAAATTTTCGTCGGGTGATTTCGATTTGTTTGGCTAACGCAATTTCACGTTGACGGGTGAGGAGGGGAATTTCACCCATCTGGGTCAGATACATTCGAACCGGATCGTCAGACCAAGCGTCACCTATCTCCAATTTGAGGAGTTCTTCATCGAACAGTTCCGCTTCTTCATCGTCTTCATCCTCATCTATAAGAAGTGAATCGACCATCTCGTCTTCGTCAATATCAACATCGTCAAGATGGAGCATCTCTTCTTCCGGGACAAGCACATCATCGAAATCATCTATGAGAACATCTGAATCGTACAATCTAAACTCCTGTAAAATAATAAGTTAAGTGGTTGATTAACTTCCGCTTACCAAAATCATCGGGGGGACAACAACCGGATTTTCTCCATTATCTTGATGGGGGAAACGATTTCGGAAAACGGGAAATAAATAAATGGGCAAATATTCTGTTCTTTTTACGTAATTCAATATCTTTCAGATTGAAAATTCTTATAAAACCCAAAATATTAATCAAAAAAAATTATACGGACAATAAAATTCAATAAATGTTCACTAACAGAAATCTCCTTTCTCCCTTGCGGGATGAACCATAAATTAAAAGAACAAATTAAAATAACACAAATTCTCTTAACATATTTTAGTTGCGTTAATTATAAAATTTCGTATTTTGTAATATTTTATTAGTAATAAATAAAAGGTTCTATTGATTGGCGATATTTTAATGTGTAAAAAGGATTTTTCGGCGTAGCAAAATTTCAATAATATGTTTAGTTACAAAGGTATTGAAAATTAAAAATCAATTTAGTTAAACGATTTGTAACTGATTATAAATCAATATACCTCACATTCAGATACAATGCATTTTTTTTTATTATTTGGAAAGAAATTATTATTAGGTAAAACAGGTAAAAAGCAAAAAATTACCTAATCACCTAAAACATTCTAATAGTTCCATCTATTCGTGATAATTTTCGATGAAAACTAGGAAGACACACTTGATCTTTGCTTATCCTGATCAAATGACTTTTGATTTTCCGATTTAAATAGACAAATTATTTGTTTCATAGTGATGTTTAGTCTTGTGGTAAAAAAATCGTTTGGATTCTGGAAGTAAAGATTCAGAAAAAATCCAGACACCCAGTTTATGATAAAATTTCATGGAACAATTGTCTAAAGTTCAAGTTCCTTTTTAGACATTTTATCATTTTCTTTAGAAAAAATCCAGAGGAAAATAATTTTTATTGAAAATTTTTTAAAGTTTGTATGAAATTTACGTAAAAATCTATTTGAAGCGGGTTCTGAAAACTTAACAATTATTTAAAATTGTTTTATTTTTTTGTTTTTCAGAGTAAAATATGATTTGTGTATCGTCTAAAACACTTGCATTTCTTGACTATGAGGATATAATAATTGCCATCTTTTGGATATTTTATTGTTGGCGTAGTTGGTTTTGAAATTTGTAAATTGGGTTTGTTAAAGTTGGGATTTGTTTTTTTGCCGGCGGTATATTCATTAATTTATGAGAGGAGTATTCTGTGTCTTTGAAATATCTTTTGCCCTGTTCCTGTGGGCGGTCACATGAAGTTGAAACCTCCCAAGCAGGTCAACAAATTGCGTGTTCTTGTGGGCAAATGTTGCAAGTTCCGTCTTTGCTAAAAATCAAAAGTTTGCCGGTTGCGGAAGAAAAGAAGGCGGATAGTTCGGAATTTCCCAAACAAAAAGTTGAAACGGGCAAGATGCGTCAAGTTTTTTTTCTTCTTGGTGTTATTTTTTTCTTACCGGCTTTAATTTTTTTTCTTTGGTCATTATTTTCGTATCCATTACCGCGGGATGTTTCCTTAAAGCGGGAATGGTTTAGTTATGGACGAACGGAATTGTATCAAAATACAACGCCAATTCCTGAGTTTGAGCATAATATTCTTTGGATACAAAACGAACATTTTGATCGGATGAGTCCGATGGAACTTTATTTTCATTTTAAAATTCTCGAACGTGGTCCGAATTTCAGTTATAATTTTCAGGAAAATTATCAGGCTCTTTGGGATGCTTATTATATTCGTATTGTGGCGGCTGGTATTTTGTTATTTCTGGTGATTACGAGTTTTATTTCATCTTTCTTTATGCCGAAACGCGATGTTATTGTTACCGGATGGAGCGGAAGTGAATGGAAATAAACAAAATTTGGTAAATAATTAATATTTCCATGTTTTGGGTCGATTCAAAAGGCAGAGGATTTTTATGTAACAGATAGTCTCTTAACCTTTCGCCGAACGGTTGTAACAG
>JAISNF010000320.1 GCA_031276415.1 Planctomycetaceae bacterium | reverse complement strand
ACAAATTCTATGTTTTTTCATGGTTCACCCTCATGGCTGGCATTCGATAAAACTCCCTCAAACCGTTACGAAATAACCCGCTATCAAAATACCAACCATCAAAAAATCCCCGTCGTCAGTACCCCTGCCATTAGCGGAAAATCAATAATACCCTTACGGTAGGAAAGATTACGATATTAACCAATACGGTAATGACTTATGCGGTTTCAGATTTTTTTAATTATTTTTGTATTTTCGTATGTTTCAAATATTTTGGGGCAGGCGAGTAATTTGACGGTTGATCCTGCGTTGGCGGAACAGGGCGTCAAGATTGTTGCGGAACGGCAACAAGAATTGCAAGGGCATTTTCTGCCGAATACCGGATTGAATACCGGATTGAACACCGGTTTGAATCACGAAGTGCGTCGGCAAACGGAATATCTTGCGGATGGCGGAGACGGTATTGCCAAAACGTGTGTCGAAGAAGATTGGACGGTTCGGAATCTTGAAACGGAAGATACTGTTGCGCATTTTGACACGTTGGATGGTCGGACATTGGTTGAACCTTCGAACCGTGTTTTTCTTTATGCGCCGCGTTTTGGAGCGGTACGAAAAATCGAAGGTGTTCTCAATAATGCTCAAATTACGGCGTTATCTCGGACGGATGGTCAATATTCTTTGAATATTGATCAGAGTAAAGAGCAACTTGGTTATACGGTTCAGGAAACTCAATCCGGTTACGCACGAACCCGTACACAATTGGGTGGAATCGGCGGATTGAAGAAAAGTACCGGAGCAGGCGTAACACAAGGACTTAGTACGTACAGTAATTTTGAGTCGGCGATGTATTATTCGAATTTATTGAGACAACAATTTATCGGATTAACGGAATTAACTTATCTCATGGAAGGCAGAGCGTTTGCCAGAGCGTGGCAGGGAACTGAAGGAATTAAAGTTCAAATGAATATTCTTGCTCCGATGGAAGCGACCAGTGAAGAAGGAGCAGAAAGTTTTTTCCAGATTGAAGACGAATCGAAAACTTCAAAACTTCGGCTTATCAAAACCGCCTCGAAAAAATCGGCGCAATCCGGTGATATTGTCGAATTTACGCTTCGGTTTGATAATATCGGCACACAAATAATCGGCAACGTAACTATTCTGGACAATCTGACAACACGGCTTGAATTTTTACCGGGTACGGCGTTATCGTCACTGAAATCCGGTTTTGTTGTTCAACCGAATGACGGAGGTTCATTCACGCTTCGTTTTGAAATTACCGATCCGCTCAAACCGGGAGAATTTGGTGTTGTCCGGTTCCAATGCCGTGTACGATAATTATGTCAGCAATTGTGTACGAACAATCCAGCCCGCTCAGTAAGGTTTGAAAACTTTCTACGTAGTGTTTTCCTTTACGATTTTCTGTAACGTTGTTTTTGAGTTCGTTATCAATTTAATTTTTTTGTGTTTTGTTTTTTTATCATTTATCTCTATAATGATATTTAACATAAATCTGTGATGTCCTATTTTGGAATGGTTTGAGGTTTGGGATTTGTGGGGAATGGTTTGTGAGTTGTGGTTTGAAGGTTGTCGTCCTAAACCGCAAATCGGTAAATGTTTACTATGTTTTAACGTTGGTTTAAGGAGTTATGAATATGAGCCAGAATGTAAATTCAGAAGAAAAAGCGATTTTAACTATCGGAGACAAAACAATCGAATTACCCGTCTTGGTTGGAACAGAAGGACATAAATCAATTGATATTTCAAGATTGTACGACGAACACGGTATCACCGTCTTCGATTCTTCACTCGGAAGTACCTGCACGTGCAAAAGTACAATCACTTATATTGATGGCGACAAAGGAATTTTACGTTATCGCGGCATTCCGATTGAACAATTTGACCGTCCGCAACCCAATTTCATTGAAGTTACCTGGCTTTTGATTTTCGGAACATTGCCAACTCGTCAGGAACTTCGTGATTTTCGCGAACTCTTGACCGGTAATGAAATGTTGCACGAAGGTTTACGCCGACAATTTGGTGATTTGCCGCCAAAATCACCGCCGATGGCAATTCTTTCGGCGATGTTAAGTCAATTGGCGTGTTATCATGAAAAATTTTTACCGTTGGGCGATGACGAATTGTTTGTCGAAGCGGCGGCACGTTTGATTAGCAAAGCCCGAACAATTGCCGCTTATTCTTTTCGGCGGTCGAAGGGGTTGCCGTTTATGTATCCTGATCCGGCGTTGCGGTACGGAGCCAATTTTTTGCACATGATGTTTTCGATTCCGTATCAGCAATATATTATTGGTGAAGAGATTGAAGATGCGATCAATCTTGTGCTTATTTTACATGCGGATCACGAACAGAATTGCAGTACGTCCACAGTTCGTACTGTTGGATCGGCGCGGGCGAATTTGTTTGCGTCGTGTGCTGCCGGAGTCAGTGCTTTGTGGGGACCGCTTCATGGCGGGGCGAATGTCGAAGTGATGAGAATGCTTGACACAATTTACAACGGCGGAATGAAACCGGAAGAATGTATTGAAGCGGCAAAAGATAAAACAAATCCGTTTAAACTTTTTGGTTTTGGGCATCGGGTTTACAAGAATTATGATCCGCGTGCGAAAATACTTCGGGCGGCGGCGGATCGGGTTTTTGCCCGATTGAAAACCAATGATCCGCTTCTGGACATTGCGCGGAAACTGGAGGAGTTGGCGTTGAAGGACTCGTATTTTATTGAGCGGAAATTATATCCGAATGTTGATTTTTACAGTGGGATATTGCTTCGTGCGATTGGGATTCCGACGAACATGTTTACGGTGATTTTTGCGATGGGGCGTTTGCCCGGCTGGATTGCCCAATGGAAAGAACAACACGACAACCCGTCACAAAAAATTATTCGTCCGCGTCAACTTTATATTGGTAACAGAATCACCGATTATGTTCCCATTGGAGAACGCTGATTTTAGTGAATTGTTGAAAGGTGAATAATTTCATTACCCAAATGTTTTCAATTCCGCATTGCGCAACTATTAACTATTGATGAAGTTGGTTTTAGTGGAGAGTTAAGAGCGGATAGTGGAGAGTTTCGCAATGCGAAAATTATTGTTGGTAGTCAACCTTTCGCCACAAAGGTTGGTCGGCGTACTCGCCGACAGTTGACATTGTTGTAATTCCAGAAATTTTTCTTTTCTTTGTGTTCTCTGTGGTTAATAAAAAAAATATCCCCCATTGACACAAAACAGAACTTTTGATACACTTTGAACCTAATTCACTTGCGATGATGTTGTTTTTCCTTTGCCGTCATTGTTTTGCGGCGAACAAATCGCAGGGATTTTGACAAATCTTTTTAAAAAGGAGATTGATGATGGAAAATTTAGTAAACTTTTTGGTTGTGTTTGTTGAAAATTTGTTGGTGAAGTTCCAAAAAATGTTAAAATGGACAATGCAGGTAGAATGGATGGGGGGGGGGGGGGGATTGGCTTAAAGAGAGACAAACAAAACGTAAAGATTGTTCACGTTCTAACCTCTTTTCCCAAAACCTCTTAACTCGTTTCCGCTCTTCACCGTTCGGCTTTACACTTGTCGAACTTCTCGTGGTCATTGCGATTATCGGAGTTTTAATCGCTCTGCTGTTGCCCGCAATTCAGGCGGCTCGCGAGGCTGCAAGACGAATGCAGTGTACAAACAACCTGAAGCAACTCGGGATCGGGATTCACAATTATCACGATACCCTTAGTTCACTCCCATTCTCTTTAACCTTGCCGGACAAAAGTGTAGGTGGTTACAATGATCTGACTTGGATTACAGGGTTTACCGCCGGAAATTGGCCCGGAAGCCTACCGGCACACACATTGATTCCGCGTTTGTGGGCTTACATGGAACAACAATCATTAGTTGCTGCTTATGATTGGAGTAAACCCTCAAGAATCGCTCCCAACGGTGGTGCTTACAATCGACCTGCCTCAACTCCGGTAAATTGGTATTACTGCCCCAGTGATCGTCCCAACGCTATGTGGACAGAAAGCGATGGAATTATCCGCTGTCGGGGAAATTACGTTCCGAATTTTGGAAACGATATGACGTTGTACCTGGCAGCCGGATCAGTTCCCTACAAAAGTAATACCTATAAATTGGCTCCTTTTGCCTTAAATCATTGTTTTGAAATATCCAGTGTTTCAGACGGATTGTCAAACACTGTATTTATTTCAGAAATTATTATGTCAAAACGAGATAAAACCGGAACAACCGGTGTTCTGGATTATCGCGGCGATTTCATGAATGGGTTCACGTCAGGATCAATGTTTATGACGGCAGCACCTAAAACTCAAGGCGGAACCGATATGGTTTATCTGACACCTAACACAACAGAAAAAGATCGGCATTTTCATGTTGTTGAAGCCAACTTTCCGCCCGCTACAAAAGTAACCAATTTGGCAGAGGCTGGGTTTGTTTATGCTGCAGCGCGTTCCTATCATTCCGGCGGTGTGAATGCGGTACTTGGAGACGGGAGCGTTTCCTTTTTCTCCAATACTATTGATAAAGACATCTGGGTCGCCTACGGAACTTCGGACAACGGCGAATCGCTCAGTAAATAATTCTTGTTCAACAAGAACGAACTATCCCCTTTAAACTTTAACCCATTTTTAAAATAATGAACAACAATCATTCAGTTTCGATTCCTCCAGATGTAATTGCGCAGGCGTTGTCGCAAGCGGAAGCATTGCGTCAACTTCTTGCGCCATACATCACTCCACTCACCCCAACTCAACGGCGCGGTATTGCCAAAATGGGTGATAAAACGCTCGCTTTTGTCGAAAAAGCCTACGAGTTGGCACAGAGTAATCCCGAATTTGTTCCGCCATTCCTTAACATGTCGGAATTTGCGATTGATTTTTCGGATGCGAATAATCTTGAGCCGTTGTTTGTAGCGGTAGAACAACTTCATTCCGGTGTGGACGATACCCAAATGCTCGCGGGAAGTGAGGCTTATCATGCCGCACTCGTTTATTACAATTCCGTCCAAAAAGCCGCCACACAAAATGTTGCGGGAGCCAAAGCGGTTTATGATGCTCTTCGGGTTCGCTTTCCCCACAAGAAACGTCATTCCGAAGAAAACAACTCCGAAAATCCCTAAAAGTTAAGCAAGTCCTATGCCAGTTACTCAAAATTCCAAGAAAATTACTTGGACGTTCAAGAAAATTACTTGAACGTTCAAGAAAATTACTTGGATGTTCAAGAAAATTACTTGAATGTTCAAGAAAATTACTTGAACGTTCAAGAAAATTACTTGGATGTTCAAGAAAATTACTTGAACAATTACCACTATTTACCATTATTTTAACAATTTCACTTAGTACACTAAAACAAAAGGAGTCAAATTTATGAAATGCTCACAAATTTTTAAGGGGTTCACTTTAGTAGAACTTCTTGTCGTGATTGCGATTATCGGTGTTTTGATTGCTATTCTCTTGCCCGCCGTTCAAGCAGCACGAGAAGCCGCCCGCCGATCACAATGTATGAACCACGTAAAACAAATCACTTTAGCCACTCACAACTACCACGACACTTACCAATCACTTCCGGCGGCGAATCGTGGTGTTTACTGTACATGGGCTCACTCAGTTTGGGCTTTCGTCGAACAAAACTCTTTGTTCGACCAGTACGATTTTGGCAGCCGCTTTGCAGGTGACGGTACAGGAGCGATGGGTGCCGGATCGGTTAAGAATCGTGAACTTGGTCTTTCAACGGTTCCGGTTTACCGTTGTCCAAGTGATAGTCCAACGCCCAATGCCAACAATATGTACATAACAGGTTTCTTCAACTATGTATGTAACATTGGTAACACCGGACGTTCAACTGTTTTCATAGGACCTGCTCCCAGTATCGTTAAGGATGGTACAACGTACACTTACGGTGATGCGCCTTTTGAAATGGACAAAAACGATTATGCAGGACTTTCTCCGTCTTATTTCAAATTCGGAACATTGAAAGACGGTACGAGTAACACGCTTGGTTTTTCGGAAATTATTCAAGGTAAATCGGATCCCAATCGTGATACCGGTTTTACCAGTTGGACAACCGGAGTTACTCTCCACGATATGCGCGGTCATGTTTACGATCCTTACGGAGCATGGTTTTGTGCCGTTTATACTCCCAATAGTAAAGAACCGGACAGAATTGATACTAGTAGCGGACGTTATTGTTTTGTTGAAAGTGATGCGGTTCCTTGTCTTGGAACAGGAGCAGGAACTGCTGTTTACGGTTCGGCTCGTGCTATCGTAACACCGCGCAGCCGTCACAATGGCGGCGTCAACGCCTCAATGATGGATGGCAGTGTCCGCTTTGTTTCCAATACAATAAGTTGGAAAGTATGGCAGGCAATGAGCACCGCCAACGGAAAAGATTCCGGCGAATAACCACAAAAAAATTAACCACAGAAAAATTAACCACAGAGAACACAGAGTTCACAGAGAATAATTTCTTTTAAAATTATTTTAGATCAAAAATCAATTATAATATTAGGGAATGTTTCGATTTCAATTAAAAAAAATCCTCTGTGTTTTCTGTGTCCTCTGTGGTTAATAAAAATAAATTTGTGGTTTCAGTGAAATGTTGTTTTGTTGGTAATTTAGAAAATTTCACTGAATATTATTTACGTTAAGTTTTACCACTTTACTTTAATGTACCCGTTCACGGAGATTCGTTTAACAAGTTATCATAATGAAAAAATCAATCTTAACCCCCTGCGGGGTTAAGATTGAAAAATCATCAACTGTACTAGAGACGCAATACATTGCGCCTTTACGATTTAAACCTATTACCGCGAAGGATTACGAATTTTCATAATGTTTCAGTGAAATGTTGCCTTGTTGGTAATTCAGAAAATTTCACTGAATATTATTTTACGTTAAGTTTTACCACTTTACTTTAATTTAGGAGAACAGCACATGTTACGAACAATGTATGTTTTTAGCCTCATTTTGATTTTTTGTTCCGGCACTTTTGCTGATGAAACGAAAATCAAACTCGACAACGACCAGTCAGCAAAACAATGGTCATTTACCGGAAAAACAGGTTCCATTCAAAATGGTGAACTTGTTTTCGACGGGACAAAAACCATCTCAAAAGGATTTTTCCTTCCTTACGAATGGAATGATGTCAAGTTGTCCGCAAAATATCAGGTTGCTCCTGGTAACAAGAATCAGGTTTTGGCTTGCGGTTTTATCATCAAGGCAAGCGACGCACAACATTATTATTACGCTCACTTTGATCGCCATTCGGCAATTCTTGTCCGGCATACGGCAGATCAAGAATGGACGGAAATCAAACGAGTCCCTGTTTCGAATCGCCAATCCGGTCAATGGTATGACGCGGCTCTGGAAATCAAAGGCGATACGCTCAAAGTTTTCTTTGACGGCAAAGAATTGTACGAAGCAAAAGATGATACGTTAAAAGGAGCCGGGCGTATTGGTTTTTATGCTAATCAGGGAAAAGCGTTTGTCAAGGATATTGTTGTTTCCGGTCATGCCGAAACAGCAAAAACGGATTTTAAGATTCCGCCACCGCTTTGGATACATATTTGTACGGATGCGGGTGTGGGTGCTTATGAAGCGTTTCCCGATGTTTGCCGATTACAGGACGGACGTTTGCTGTGTGTTTTTTACGCCGGATACGGTCATATTGCTTTGCCCAACGCAAAACTTCCCAAAGGCGGATGTATTGCCGCATCTTATTCGTCTGATGAAGGGAAAACATGGTCTGATTCAAAAATAATTATTGACACACCGCTTGATGATCGTGACGCGTCTGTTGTTCAACTTAAAGACGGCAGGATTTTGTGTAATTTTTTCACCTATCAACCCAAAGACGGCGGAGTTACAACAAACACATTGCTTTCCGAATCTTCTGATGGTGGGAAAACATGGTCGGAACCCAAAATTCTTTTTACGGATACTCCCACAAGTCAACCGATTCGTGTTCTTTCGGACGGGACACTTTTGATGCCGCTTTACACTTTTAAAAAGGGAGAACTTGCTGCCGGAGCGGTGAGTCTCAGTAATGACAACGGCAAGACATGGGGCGAGGTGATTGTTATTCCGAATGCGGGACAACAACTTGATGCCGAAACCGATGTCATCGAACTGAAAGATGGAACACTTTACGCCATCCAACGTCCTTGGATGGGGATTTCGTATTCAAAGGACAAAGGGAAAACGTGGTCGATTTCCGAACATGCCGGTTTTGCGGGTCATTGTCCTTATCTTTTACGGACGAAAGATAACGTGATTTTACTTGCGACGCGGTTACCTCAAACTAATTTGCGTATTAGCCGGGACGAATGTAAAACTTGGAGTTCTTCGATTCTTGTTGACAATGTTTTCGGCGCATATCCTGCGATGGTTGAACTCAAGGACGGTTCGATTTTGATTGTTTACTATGAGGAGGGCGAGGGTTCTGATATTCGCGCCAAACGTTTCCAAATTACGGCAAACGGTGTTGAGTGGTTACCTTTCGATTAGGTTTTAGAAAAACAAATTGTTGCCTCTTTAACCACAGA
>JAISNF010000317.1 GCA_031276415.1 Planctomycetaceae bacterium | reverse complement strand
GCCGGAAGTTGCCCAATTTTCGGCTTCTTCTGTTATGAGATTCAATTGTGTTTCAAACTTTTGGCGAAATAATTCCAAACCGTTTTTATCCAGATTGGCAGGTACCGGAAATCGAGATGAAAGAATAAACCGCCCACGCGAAAAAGGACGCGGAATCGCAAATCTGTCCCAACTCTGTATACGCCAAGGTCGATCATAACCAATTCCGGCAAGCACAATAGGTATCTGAAGTTTTGACGCAAGAAAAATAGGTCCCACCGCTAACTTGCGCCGAGGTCCACGAGGTCCGTCAGGAGTTATCGCAATAATGTTTTGCAACGGCATCGGCATTTCCAAAAACTGTTTAACCGCCGCCGCTCCTCCACGAAAAGAAGAACCACGAATACAACGCATTCCAGATAATTTCGCAATTTGCCCCACAATTTCAGCGTCATTATGCTGACTCAACATCATCGTCACATTGCTGTGCCGACGTATAAATAACGGACTCAAAATATATTCGTGCCAGAAAAGTAAAATAAAACTCTGCTGTTTATTCTGAAACGCCGGATCAAGTTCAGGATCATAAAACGCCGCCTTGAAATCAATCAGCCTCATCCAATTGCGAATAAACATCGTCGCCAAAAGACCCGTCGCTTTCCAAAATATCGGACTTGTAATCTTCATGTTAAAATCAATACAATAATTCCACTAATTTATTTTTATTAACCACAGAGAACACAGAGAACATGGAGAACACGGAGGAATTTTTTAAAAAATTATTTAAAACGTAAAAGAGCATATTTTTTCTTTCCGGTGCGAATCACCATAATACTTTCGCCGACAAGCGATTCTGCTCCGATAATCGTTTCCGTTTCTTTGATTTGCCGGTTATTGATATAGGCTCCGCCTTGCTGAATTGTCCGGCGTGCCTCGCTTTTCGAAGCGGAAAGCCCCGATTCGACAAGAGCATCGGTTATTGTCAAACCGTTGTTAATCCGATAACGCGGTAATTCTTTACTTGGAACATCCGCAAAAATAGAACACAATTGAGCGTCATCCAATTCGGAAATTTCACCGCCGAAAAAGATTTCCGTTGCCTTTTGCGCAACCGCCAAACCCGATTCACCATGAACTAATTGCGTCAATTCATCGGCAACAAGTTTTTGAGCGGTTCGTTTTTCAGGATTGGTTTTATGAGTTGCTAAAACCGTCTCAATTTCCGGCTGAGTCAGATCGGTAAATATTTTGAGAGTTCGTTCCACATCGGAATCGTCAAGATTGATCCAATATTGATAAAATTGATACGGCGATGTTTTAGCGGCGTCAAGCCACAAAGTTCCAGATTCGGTTTTTCCCATTTTCCCGCCGTCACTCTTTGTCAAAAGCGGACTCGTCAAACCATGTAATTGCCCGTTTTTCGGAAGAACTCCGATTCGCCGCCCAAATTCACAACCCAACGTAATATTACCCCACTGATCACTGCCGCCAATTTGCATTTCACAGTTGTATGTTTTGTAAAGATGCACAAAATCATAACTTTGCATCAGCATATAACTAAATTCCGTAAAACTCAAACCGGATTCCGAATTTGCAAGACGCATTTTGACGGAATCTTTTGCCAGCATGATGTTGACGGGAAAATGTTTTCCGACATCGCGAAGAAAATCAATGTAAGAAAATTGGGAAAACCAATCGGCGTTATTAACCAACAATGCGCCGGTTGGCGAATGATCAAAACGCAAAAATTTACGAATTTGGCGTTCGATGCATTTGATATTAAATTCAACTTGTTCTTTGGTGATAAGTTTTCGCTCTTCACTTTTTCCGCTCGGATCGCCGATTGTTCCTGTGGCACCGCCAGCCAAAGCAATAGGACGATGCCCGAATTTCTGGAAACGCCGCAAATTCATAAGCGCAACAAGATGTCCGACATGCAAACTGTCCGCAGTCGGATCAAAACCCGCATAAATTGTTCGCGGTTTTTCCAGCAGCCACGCCGCAAGATGAGCATCATCAGTCGTTTGGTAAATCAGACCACGCCACGTTAATTCTTGAATAATGTCCTGCATAAATAGATAGTTCGGTGAAAATTGAAAACAAAACCAATCAAAATAAAAATAAAAAAACTTCACACGCCAAAAAGTTAATTGACCAAGCATTATAGGTAAAAACCAAATAAATAAAAGTCGGCAACTTCTAAAAACAACAACTTTATTTTATTAACCGCGAGGAAAGTTGAGAGTGGATAGTGGAGAGTTTCGCAATGCGGAATTATGAGCCGAAATTGCGATGGGTTAAAACCCATCGTTACATTGGAATTGCCTCCGATTGGGGGCAAAAATATCGGGTGATTTTGCCCAAACATCAGGTGTTGTTGCGTCAACGTCAAGGCATTCCCAAAATAGCGGCAGGTTTTAACCCGCCGATGATAGATTTCCTCGCGGTTAATAAAACAAATTTGTCGTTTTTAGAAATTGCCTTTATAAAATTAAATTTTTATTTTCTGTGAACTCTGTGGTCTCTGTGGTTAAATAAAAAACCGGTTATTAGAAGTTACATGAAAAATTTCTGAAGGGGGGCTTGAAAAGAAGAAAAAATCGGTCACAATGTTATCTCTTTACAAATTTTCAAAGGTTTTTGATATTTTAATGGCTTTTAATAACTTTGTCATAATCCTGATTTGTCAAAATTTAAGGATTGAATAAACACAATAGATAAACGGTTCGGAGCGGAAAAATGGCTAAAATTCACACAATAACAGTAAAACTTCGTGATTCGCATGGAAAACGACGGAATCGCCGGTTACGCAATACCGGTAATGTGCCGGCGGTTCTTTATGGTCACAAACAAGCAGTTCAAAGTCTGACACTTTCAGCGGAAGAACTGGATACGGTTGTTCGTCACGGTAACAGATTTGTCGAATTGCAGGGTGATATTAAAGAAAAAGCGTTTATTAAAGATGTTCAATGGAATACATGGGGCAATCAAATTCTTCATGTTGATTTTGCGCGGGTGAGTGAACACGAAAAAATTCATGTTACAATTCCGCTTGAATTACGCGGAGAATCGCCCGGAACAAAAGAAGGCGGTGTGGTTAAACATGTTTTACACTCCATCGAATTAGAATGTGAAGCCGCATCCGTACCGGAAAAAATTGATGTTAATATTAATCACCTCGAATTTAATCAAACTTTGCACGTTAGCGATTTGGAATTGCCCGCCGGTGCCAAAGCCTTGATTGATGAGACAACAATTGTTGTGAGTTGTTCGTTGCCTGTTGAAGTTTCCGATGAAGAAACGGTATCGGGTGAAGAAGAACCGGAAGTTATTGGACGCAAAAAGACGGATGAAGAATCGGAAGAAGAATGAAATTAATTGTTGGACTTGGCAATCCTGGTGCCAAATACCGCTTGAATCGGCATAATATTGGTTATTTAGTCCTCGCCGAATTAGCAACACGGTCTTCGTTTAACACAACAGGAAACCGTCCGAAAACAAAATTTCATGCTGATTTGCTTGATGTTCGTGATAACTTTGGAAATTCCGTTTTATTGCTTGCTCCGACAACTTATATGAACCGAAGCGGTTTGAGTGTCGGAGAAGCCGTAAAATTTTATAAAATTCCTACGGAAGAGGTATTGATCGTTTGCGATGATTTGAATTTGCCGTTTACCAAACTGCGGTTTCGTACTGAAGGCAGCAGCGGAGGACAAAAAGGTTTAGCCGATGTGTTGCGTGTTTTGGGAACGGAAAAGATTCCGCGTTTGCGAATCGGAATTGGTCAGCCGCCCGGTCAAATGGATGCTGCGGATTATGTGTTGATGAATTTCACCGAAAAAGAACGGATTGATTTGGATTTAACACTTAAACTGGCAGCGGACGCAATTGAATGTTGGGTACGTTTCGGTATTACCGAAGCAATGAATAAATATAACTAAAATAAACTCGATTTTAACTCGAACCAAAACCCCAATTATGGCACAGAATGTTTACGAAGGGTTGTTTATTTTCGACTCTGACCTTTACGCTAAAGATCCGGACAATGTTTCCGGTCAGGTAACCCGTATTATTGAACAATTCGGCGGAGAAGTTCTCCTCAGTCGGCTTTGGGATGAACGAAAATTGGCTTATCCCATTAAAGGACATCGACGCGGAACGTATTGGCTCGCCTATCTAAGGATTGATTCACTCAAGGTTAAGGAATTGACTCGCCAATTTCAATTGAGCGAAAGCGTGATTCGGTTTCTTTTTCTGCATGTTGATCCGCGTTTGGTTGAGACATTGGTAGAACACGCCCGCGCCGGACATCTCCACGCCGGAGAACAACAAGTTGACCAGGTTATAGAAGACGAAATTCCTGCCGGTTCCGCCTTTTTGGAAGAAGGGGAAACTTTGGATGATTCTAATGATATTAAAGATTAAGACATAGACATCCGCAGGTGAACCGGTAATGGTAATAGAATCTTCATTGATAATTGTATAATAGTAAATGTTTTCTATTATTGTTTCATTTTTGGAGAATCATTCATGGCAAGTTTCAATAGAGTCATATTGCTTGGGAATCTGACACGAACTCCCGAATTACGTCATATTCCTTCGGGAACCGCTGTAACCGATATTGGTTTAGCCGTTAATGACCGGCGAAAAAATATGACGGGAGAATGGGTTGACGAAGTTACGTTTGTCGATATTACACTGTGGGGACGAACAGCGGAAATCGCCGCCGAATACCTTACCAAAGGATCACCGGTTTTGATTGAAGGACGTTTGAAACTCGATACGTGGGAAGCGGATGGTCAGAAACGTTCAAAACTAAAAGTTATCGGCGAAAAAATGTCCATGTTGGGTAGTGGAGGAAACCGCAGTGAAGATTCCGCTTATTCCAAACCGGCTTCAACTTATTCTTCCTCTTCCTCCTCCTCACGATCCCAACAACCACCGTCTCACGATGATTATGATATTCCACCGGATGCCGGTGATGATGTTCCGTTTTAATAATTTTGTTAATGGTAATGAATAAGGTTGAATCGGTTGAAATTATCTAAAATAATTGCGACGAAAAAATATAACAACCGCCGTTGCCCAACAAAATTGTGATGTGATTTATAAAAACCGAAGGCAAACGCTTGTATCGGTTACAGTATTTGATAGATTTGATAAAAAATACCTTCCTAATTGCAGGTATAAAACCCTTTGTGAAAATTATGACAGTTCTTAGAAACAAACGAGCCCGTTGTCAATACCGGAAAAGTAAACATTTGCCGCAAGGTAAAAGTGGTGGTGTTCAATTATTGTTGATTCAGACGATAGATCCGCTTGGGAGACAAGGTGATATTGTCGAGGTCAAGCCGGGTTATGCAAACAATTATTTGATTCCGCAAGGTTTGGCAACGATTGCAACAGATCATCACAAACGGATGATTGAGAAACATAAAGCCAAACTGGCAGAGATTCAGAAAAAACGTTTGGTTGGTTTGCAATCTTTAGCGGATGAAATTCGTACCAAGCGGGTTTCCATCGAAGCCAATGCCAATGAAGAAGGACATCTTTATGGTTCGGTTGGTCCCGACGAAATTGTTAAGGCTTTGCGCGGTGAAGGTATTGTGTTGACGCCGGATCAGGTTCGTCTTTCCGGTCCGATTAAGGAACTGGCTCTGTACACGGTTCGGATTTATCTCGGTCACGGTATCGAAAGTGAATTGAAAGTTTGGGTTGTTCCCGCTGTCGCTGAGAAATAAAACCGTTTCAATTGATAGTAACCGTTTACAATCAATTATTATTTGATAAACTCATTTAAATATTGTGAACGGTTACAAAATATTAATTTATAACGGTTATTTTCTTTTATGTAACATTCTCCTTCAACCGTTTATAGTGAGAGATTGCTTTCTTATAAATTCCACAAAAGAATCGACCATTTATAACAATATCTATTCGCCTCTTCAAGTCTTTAAGTAACAGCCCGTTTTCATTTCGCAACAATATAAATAATAATTATCAAAAAAACGAGGAAGATAAACAATGACTATAAATGATCAAAATGTAGTTTCTCCAGAAATGCAAGAGTTTTATCCAACTTGGGACAAACCAATTGAGGAACAATTTGCAACAACATTGGTAACTCACGATATCTTTTTTGAAATGGTTTTTCAACTCAAAAAGATTGCTTGTACGTTTCTATTTTTTTTATTGCCGATAACGTTGCAAAATCAATTAGACATTCCCAACTTAAAAATATCAGTTCGGCGTTTTCGGGACGAAAATTTCAAAGAAGCCCGTTCCGACATGATCTATGAAATTCCGCTCAAAAATAACTCCCAAAAATATGTTAAGATTTATATTATTATCGAACATAAAAGTTACGACGAATCGCACACAATGTCTCAATTGTTTAATTACGAAACGCAAATTATCAATGCCGAGATTGCTATTGCGAAAAAGAAGAAAATTTACAACAAGAATTTCAAACTTTCTCCGATAATTTTGGTAATATTTCATCATGGTCAAGTGGTTTATACCGGTTCGGTTGAACTTTCGGATGAATTTGAGAAAATTGAAGGAACGGAAGAATTTATTCTCAAACAAAAAGGAATTATTTTTGATTTATCATCAATGGATAAAACAGAATTACCGCATGATCCGAATGTGCCGGAACTTTATGCTTCGTTACGAATTATGCAGGTGATAATGAGTAAAAATCTTGATGAGATTTTGTGTGAAGAGGAATTGCTGGAAGAGTTGAAACCTTATACGGATAATCCTGAATGTCGAAAGTTTGCCCGTCTTTTTGCGAGTTATGTTTTTGACAGTAATCATCATTTGACGCAAAAAGGTGAACAGCAATTCAAACAACAACTTCAAAAAACTTTTAAAGGAGGAAAAACTATGTGGTCTCCATTAGCAAAACGTTACGGTGCAGCCGGTTTGAAAAAAGGGATTAAAAAAGGTATTAAACAGGGTATTAAAATTGGTGAAGCCAAAGGCGAAGCGAGAGGCGAAGCGAGAGGCAGAATAGAAGGCAGAATAGAAGGCAGAGTAGAAGGTAAAGTCGAAGGTAGAGCAGAAGGGGAATTAGAAGGTCGGATAGAAGCGATTATTTCTATTTTGGATGTAAAATTCGGTGAAATTTCTGAAACGGTTCGTGGTTCTCTTTGTGCTATTACAGAGGTAAACCTTCTTCAGGAACTTGTCCGATTTGCTGCAAAATGTGATACGTTTGAAGAATTTTCCAAGAAATTGAAATTGGCAAAACGGAAACGTCATTGAAATAATTTTTATAAACGATAACAAAAATGGCAAGCCGAAATTAAAACAGATAATTACTATTTTAATTGTTGCAATTATTACAGATGCTTACCATTTCAGTTTAATGTGATGACTGATTGTGAGAAGTTTACGGATTCTATTTTATGATCTTGCCGGTTAATTCCAATGATTAGTAATGATTAGTTGTCAAAAATCAATATTCCATTGACAGATGAATCTCCGAGTTGTGGGTTTAAATCATCGGTCGGCATCGCTTGAATTGAGAGAGCATCTGACGTTTTCTCCGAAACAGATTGCCGAAGCACTTACTGTTTGGCGCAACACAACCGCCCATACGGAGGCGGTTCTTCTTTCGACGTGTAATCGTACAGAATTTTATGTTGCATCGGCGGATGATATTG
>JAISNF010000250.1 GCA_031276415.1 Planctomycetaceae bacterium | reverse complement strand
CGCTAGGGGTGTGATGTGCCTGCGGGACTAAAAATATCACTGCGTGATTGAAAATAAAATTGCTGAATAATTACAAAAATTCGTATATTTGTTGTTTCTATTCTCAAAAATAATCTGCGATTATCTGCGTAATCTGCGGACACAATTGCAGTTAAGGCGTCCATTCTTTTTTGGGTTTTTGTTCAATAATATTGGCGGTTTTCAGATTTCGGATTTCCTGTTCCGTTTTTTGAACGGATTCGGCGTTACACAAAATGTCAAATTGCAATTCGAAAGTTCGCGATTCATTCGGTTTTAATGTTACAATGCGACCTTGTTTTTTCTCGAAGGAGCGGTTGTTTGGAAAATTAACCGACGGTTCCAAACCACACACATAACCGTCCGCATTGGCAAGACGGCTTTTCCAGAACGAAAAATAAGGAAATACGTTTCGATTAAAAGTGAGAGCAAGTCCGCGATTTTCTTGGGTATTGAGGAGCAAGGTTTTACAGTTTCCGTTTTGATCGGCACCGGGTTCAAAAAAGAACACCACTTCTTCACTTCCGGGAGTTTCGGGACCGAGTTTGTCCCATTCTGAAAGATTTTGTGCCGCTGCTTCGGTTCGCGGTGCCATTCGTTCAAACGGAACCACAACACGACTGCCCGGTAACGCAAATGGTTGTCCGGTATTGATATGATATAACAGTTCAAATTCACTCGGCTCGGCAGAGAGATTCGTTATTGTATCGCAAATTACAAATCTTGTCGAACCAACAGACGTTGTCAGTGAAGACTGTAATTCCAGTTTTTTGAAAAATAATTTCGATTCAATTATTTTTCCCGAAAGAGCTATTTCGTCGGTTTCACGATTGATTGAGAGCGAAAGATGATGCGCCGGAAGATTGGCAATACGTCCGTGTAATGGATAACGTAACGCTCCATTCGTATCAAATTCCGGCGAACCATTGCTTTCCAGCCCGCAACGCACTAACCATTCGTTAAAACCTTCAAGCCAACCAAGACCGCCCGGATCATAAATCGGAACCCATGACGGATGAACCGGTCCCATAATCGGCGAATTCCATTTCAGTTCGACATCGCCGCATTGCGCTTTCCAAATACCCATGCCGCGCGTCGGCAAAATATCCAATGAAATCCGACCATTATTGAGGTTCACCACATCAACATTATCGGAAATTCCGCCGTGTAACCGATATTTGTTGATACGAATCGGAACCAAACAATCCGCATTGGGCTGTTTGAGCAATTCAGAAAATTCAAAAAATTCCTGAAAGATACCTTGTTTAACATCAAGTAATGTCCAATATTGTTGAGACATAAATGAACTCCTTATTTTTTGAGGAAACAAAATTACAATTACAACGGTTGATACGATAATTTTTTAATTTTTAATTTTTAATTTTTAATTTTTAATTTTTTAATTTTTTAATTTTTTAATTTTTTAATTTTTTAATCAGAGATATTCGTTCCGGTTTTGTTTTTTGAGTTTTTCGATAATTTCCCGAACCGATTCTTCGCAGTCTTTTCGTGCAATTAGTGTGGCGTCTGGGGTTTGAACAATGATAACGTTTTCGATGCCAAGCAGCGCAAAAAGATGATTGGGATCATTACAGCGAACGATACAATTAGAGGAATTGATCGTCAAAATTTTTGAACCGACAGCGAGATTTCCGTCTTGGTCATGTTGTTCCGCATAAAGCCGATCAAGCGAACACCATGTTCCCACGTCGTCCCACGAAAAACACGCTTCAAGCATAATAATTGTTTCAGCGCGTTCCATGACCGCGAAATCGATTGAAATTTTTTTCATCATCGGAAAAATTCGTTCAGTAACAATTTGTTCCTGATCGGTTCCGATAACATTGGCAATTGTATTTAGATGTTCGCCGATTTCGGGTTCAAAACGGTTGATAAGTTCCAAAATTGTTTTGGCTTTCCAGACGAAAATTCCGGCGTTCCAACCGAAATTGCCTGATTTCAAAAATTCCAACGCTTTTTCCAACGGCGGTTTTTCGTGAAAGCGGACGACATTGAATGCTGTTGTCAGGTTTTTCCATTTTTCTGTAACAGGCGATTCCAGCGGTGAATTACGGTTCCGCTGAATATAACCGTAAGATGTTGACGGAAAAGTCGGTTTGATTCCAAGTGTAACAAGACGTTGCGGTAATTCTTCGACAAGATCAACCGCAAATCGTAACGTGTTACAAAAAACATCGTCCGGTTGAATCACATGATCCGACGGTAAAACAATCATGGTGGCGTCTGGATCATTTTTGAACAATTTTACGGCAGCCCAACCGATACATGGAGCCGTATTTCTTGCTGCCGGTTCTGCCAAAATGTGATCTTTGGGCAAATTCGGCAACGATTTTTCGATCAATTCGATCATGGATTGACCGGTTAATGTACGGATTTGTTCTATTGGAATCAACGAGTTTAACCGGCGAACTGTTGATTCGAGCATTGTTCGATTGGTTTCAAAGGACAAAAATTGTTTCGCCAAAGACTGCCGGCTTTCGGGCCAAAGCCGTGTTCCTGAACCGCCCGCTAAAATAACAGCGTAAAGCATAAAAATTAAAAGAAAAAAAGGGGAAAGTGTGAACGGTAAAATGTAAATTCGTTTAAATTTATTTGAACATAATTATCTATTTTAAGAGTTTACGAATGGAAGTCAAAAGGGTAGGCAATATTTCGCCAAAAGATTTTCACCCGCCATCGCAACGATTGTTGTTGTTTCGATTTCCGTCCGAAAACAGGGGCAAGCCGGCGAGTACGCCGACCAATGTTTTCGGCGAAACATTGCCTACCTCTTGTTTATTTTGTGCAAACGGCTAACATTGTTGGGAATATGTTTGGCTACAACAATATTGCAGTAATATTACAGTCCTATTGTAGTGAAAACTGCAAAATTTGTTGCGATTAAAAAGTTTTTTCCATTTTAGGTAACTTCTAATAATCGGCTCTTTATTTAAGCACAGATTATTTAACCACAGAAAACACAGAGAATAAAAATTTAATATTATAAAGTTATTTTAGATCAAAAGTCAAATATTAAATAACGTTTCGATTCCAATTAAAAATTTCTCTGCGTTCTTTGTGTCCTCTGTGGTTAATAAAAATAAAGTTGTGGTTTTTAGAAGTTTTATTTTAGAAATTTTATAGAAATTTTATGAGTTCCGACATTAATTTTATGCGAAATCTTTGGGAAATTGATATATTTCCGGCTCCGGCACAACCGGATGTTCATGGTCAATCTGTTGCACAGGATGCGGTTGATCTGGGACTTTCCGATAAGAACACGGAAGTTACGGTAAAAACCGCCTACGGATATCTTATTCAAGGTCATCTTGATGAAACAACCGTTGCCATGCTCGCCGAAAAACTTCTCGCCGATCCGGTAGTCGAATGTTTCCAATTATCGCTCGCTAATTCAACAAACAGCAAACAACAACCAAATGAGCATTCTCATGAATTTTCTCAAGAGCATTCTCAAGAATTTTCTCAACAAAAATATTGTCAGCAGAAAACAATTTATGTTCTTCCGAAACCCGGTGTAACTGATTCTGTTGCGGAAAATACGAAAAAAATTATTGCTGATTTTGGTATTGTAACGGAAGCGGTTCGGACATTCAAAAAGTATTGGATTTCCGGCGTGAGCGATGCGGAACTAAAATTGCTTGCCGATAAATTACTTGCGAATGATGCCATTGAGCAAACGGTTTTCGGTGATTTACCGTTCAATAAACTTGATGTCGGTTCGTCTTACGAATTTAAGTTGACGACAATTCCAATTCGTAACATGAACGATACGGAACTCCGGCAACTTAGCAAAGACGGACAACTTTATCTTTCGCTAACAGAAATGCAAACAATTAAATCGGCGTTTGAAAAACTTGACCGAGATCCGACCGATATTGAATTGGAGACCTTAGCCCAAACATGGAGCGAACATTGTTCTCATAAAACATTGGCGGGGCGAATCCATTATGTTCGTGAAAATGCGGACGGAACAACGTTTGAACGGCAATTTCAAAATATGCTCAAAGAAACCGTTTTTGCCGCCACACAACAACTTCGTGAAACGAAAAAGGATATTGCGGAACGTTGTGTTAGTGTTTTTTCGGACAATGCGGGCGTGGTTACGTTTGATGACGATTATAATATTTGTTTCAAGGTTGAGACGCATAATCATCCTTCGGCGTTGGAACCTTACGGCGGAGCCAACACGGGACTTGGCGGCGTGATTCGTGATCCGATGGGAACGGGAATGGGGGCAAAACCGATTGCGAGTACCGATGTTTTTTGTTTCGCACCGCCGGATATGAATGCCGACGAATTACCGTCCGGCGTGTTACATCCGCGCCGGATTATGAAAGGAGTTGTTTCCGGTGTTCGCGATTACGGTAATCGGATGGGAATTCCGACGGTCAACGGTGCGGTTTATTTTGACAAACGGTATCTTGGTAATCCGTTGGTTTTTTGCGGTAATGTCGGGATTTTGCCGAAAGATAAATCGTTCAAAGAGCCGAAGCCGAATGATTTAATTGTTACAATCGGCGGTCGAACCGGTCGCGACGGAATTCACGGCGCAACATTTAGCAGTGCGGAATTGACCAGTGAAAGTGAAACGATTTCCGGCGGTGCGGTACAAATCGGAAATGCTATTACGGAAAAGATGGTTCTTGACGTGATGCTTCAAGCGCGGGATCGCGGACTTTACAATGCTGTTACGGATTGTGGAGCGGGCGGTTTTTCCAGTGCGGTGGGCGAAATGGGAGAAACAATCGGCGCCGAAGTCGAATTGTCCAACGCACCGCTGAAATACGAAGGTTTAAGTTACACCGAAATATGGATTTCCGAAGCGCAGGAACGTATGATATTTTCGGTTCCGCCGGAAAAATGGAACGAATTTCAAAAACTCTGTAACGATGAAAATGTCGAAGCAACCGTGTTGGGCGAGTTCAAACCGACCGGACGATTGACGTTGAATTATCATGGTCATTGTGTTGCCGATCTTGATATGAATTTGTTACACAACGGTCGTCCGCCGGTGGTACGCGAAGCCCGTTATAAACGTTGCGCCGTTTACAAAGATTTAATTCCGGCGTTGACCACAAACAATTACAGCAACAATTACAATAATAATTACAACAATAATTGCAGTAATAATTGTGCGGATAATGATGAAAATAATTTGAGTAACGCTTGCAATGATTTTAGAAACGATATTAGCGATGATTTTGCGAATGATTTGAAACAAATATTATCTTCGTTTAATATTGCTAGCAAACATTGGATAATTCGGCAATACGATCATGAAGTTCAGGGCGGCAGTGTTATTAAGCCGTTAATTGGAGTTGCCAATGATGGACCGAGTGATGCGGCGGTGATTCGTCCGCGATTGGATTCGCGGCGCGGGTTGGTGCTTTCCTGCGGGATGAATCCGTTTTACGGTGATTTTGATACGTACCGCATGGCGGCATCGGGAATTGACGAAGCGGTGCGGAATGCGGTGGCGGTTGGGGCTGATCCGAAAACGATTGCGATTCTCGATAATTTTTGTTGGGGTAATACAGATCGTCCCGAAACACTTGGTTCTTTGGTGGAAGCGGCGTTGGCTTGTTACGATATTTCTGTTGGTTTTGAAATGCCGTTTATCAGCGGCAAGGATAGTCTCAACAATGAATTTCGTCCGGTAAATGCCGAACCGATTGCGATTCCGCCGACATTGCTCATTTCGGCGATAGGACAAATAGACGATGCGGCAAATTGTGTTACAATGGATTTGAAAGAGCCGAATAATATTTTGTATCAACTTGGTGAAACGAAAAATGAATTGGGCGGTTCTCATTTTGCTTTAATCCGAAATTTACGAAACGGCGAAGTGCCGTCGTTGGATATTCCGCGAGCGAAAAAACTGTACGAAATATTACATCAGGCAATTTGTCGTGGTATTGTGCGAAGTGTTCATGATTTGAGTGAAGGCGGTTTGGCGGTTGCTGTTGCGGAAATGTGTTTTGCCGGCGGATTGGGCGCGGAACTAACAGGAACTTTTGATATTGTTGCGTTATTTAGCGAGTCGAACAGCCGTTTTGTTGTTGAGATTGAACCGATTCATGTTCCGTCCTTTGAATCCTTCTTTGCCGGATTACCGATCCGTAAACTCGGCAAAGTTGTTGCGGAAAAAACTCTCCGTTTCGGGAACTCCTTTTCCGCAAACATCGACGAACTCAAAACAGCATGGCAACATCCACTAAATTGGTAAAACAAAAATTATGTTGTAATTGTCCGCAGATGACGCAGATAAACGCAAATTATTTTGAGAAACTATAACAACAATGAAACGAGATAAACGCGATATAATAATTGTATTGATATTTTTTGGTGTTCTTATTTTGTCCGGCGTGGCGATAATTATTGTTCAGTTAAGTCTGAACGCTTATCATTATTCCCAAGCAAAATCAGCATTTGAAAATAGCAATTATGATACGGCAATTACCGAGTTTAGAAAAGCCGGAGCCTATAAAGATGCCGGGATGATGATTTCAAAATCACGTCCGTTGTTGTACGAACAAGCGGTTTCCGATTTTGAGAACGGTAATTATCTTGCCGTACAGAAAAAAATTCCCAATACTGATCGTTATTCCGATTTGATGCATTTGATACAAAATTCTACCCAAAAAGAAATGTACGAAATTGCATCGGAATGTAATAAATATCTTTCGGCTGGAGATAATTTTATTGTTGGTCTGAAATCTGATGGTACCGTAATTGTTGTAGGAAATAATCGTAACGGTCAATGTAATGTTTCCGGTTGGCGTGATCTTGTTGCAGTTTCAACAGGAGCGCTTCATACTATTGGTTTGAAATCGGATGCTACAGTAGTTGCGACAGCAAGTAAATGTGATGTTTCTGATTGGTGTGATATTGTTGCAGTTTCAGCAGGAAACATTCATACTGTTGGTTTGAAATCAGACGGTACAGTGGTTACAAATGGAGATAATCGTGTTGGTCAATGTGAAGTTTCTGATTGGAATAATATTGTTGCAATTTCAACAGGACAATTTCATACTGTTGGTTTGAAATCGGATGGAACAGTGGTTGCAACTGGAGATAATCACTATGGTCAATGTGATGTCTCTGGTTGGACTGATATTGTTGCAATTTCAACAAAATTCTTTCATACCGTTGGTTTGAAAGCCAATGGGACCGTCGTTGTAGCAGGACAAAATAATTTTGGAGAATGTGAAGTTTCCGGTTGGCGTGATATTGTTGCGGTTTCAGCGGGAATACATTGGACAGTTGGTTTAAAATCAAATGGTACAGTGGTTGCTGTTGGATCCGTTAATAATCGATCTAAAATTTTCGGTTGGCATGATATTGTTGCAATTTCAACATACGATGAAATTGTTGTTGGTTTGAAATCAGACGGAACTATTGTTGTTTGTAATTTGCATAATCGTGATTTGCATGACACTGTTGTAAATTTGATAAGAAGAAAATCAGTGCCAAGTTTGGCAGACGTTTCCGGTTGGCAAATCGACTGGTTGCCAATGTTGATGCGAAAATATGAACAAAAACCTCAACAATAATTTGCAATTTGAATAACGTTTACGAAACGATTTACTGTTTGCTATTTACTATGTAACAGTCTTTTTTATTTTTAACCACAGAGAACACAGAGAGAATTTTTTTTGAACCATTAAATACACAGAAAACAAGGAATTTGTAATAGTATAGTAGATAATTGTTCACGTATCATTTTATTAGTTTTATTAATATGTTTTTGAGTTTATTATTGGGGAATACAAAACAAACGAAACAAAAAAATTATCTATTTCGTTGTTTCGTATTCTCAAAAATAATCTGCGAAAATTTACGTTATCTGCGGATAGTTTTATTTTCCTTCTCTGTGAACTCTGTGTCCTTTGTGGTTAATAAAATAGACCGTTACTTTACTATTTACTGTTCAACTATTCACTACAATGACCATGACGATTGATCATCAACAGCGGCGAAATATGATTTTGGAGCGTGCGTTTGCGTTGTTTGCGGAAGAGGGTTACGGCGGCGTTACGTATCAGAAAATCGCTGATCGTTGCGATATTTCGCGAACCGCCATTTATAAATATTTTCAGAATAAAGAACAAATTTTCACTTACGCCGTCAAGTTGGCAACAGGCAATCTCAACACCATGGTTGAAAAAATTCTTGACCGCAAGGAATGGACATCGCTGGAGAAAATTGTACGGATATTACATTTGACGGTGCGGATGCTTGAAGACAATCAGGTCTTTTTAACGGTGGTTCTTGATTATGTTCTGACTCAAAAACAGAGCGGTAAGGATGTCAAACGCAAGGTTCGGCGTCACACATTCGGGATGAAATTTTTACTTGCCAAATTACTTCGTGAGGCGATTGCCGCCGGTGAATTAACGGTTCGGAATGTGGAAACCGCCGCAAGTCATCTTTACGGTATTCTGGAATCTTACGTTTTGAATTTAACAGTTACAGAAATTCTCGACGCCAAAGATTGTATCGGATTGATTGACCAATACCTGCAAAACCTAAAACCACAATAACCGTCTGTTTTCGTAGCATTTTTATTAACCACAGAGAAAAGAAAATAGTCCGCAGATTACGCAGATGATCGCAGATGATCGCAGATGATTTTTTGATAATACGAAACAACAAAATATACAAATTTTTTTTAACTTTAACTTTATTTTATATTTTAAAATTCATCTGCGATCATCTGCGAAATCTGCGGACAATTTTTTTGTGAATTCTGTGTTCTTTGTGGTTAAATAAAAAATCGGTTATTAGAAATTACCCAATGCCGTCTAGTTGCAATCACACCGGTTGCATTGATTTTCGAAAGATGTATAATTTTTGCCTTGTTGTAAATTATTGTAAAAAATCACGTAAAAAATGCTCACTAAAATCAAATTTGAAAATTTCACGGCATTTCAACATCTTGAAATTCCGTTTTCGCCCGGAATCAATGTTTTCATCGGTGAAAACGGAACCGGTAAAACTCATATTTTAAAAGCGATCTATTCCGCATGTGCCGTAACAAAAAATCGTAATAATCTTGCCAACCTAATCGATGAAAATTTTTTACCAATACAAACCGGACATCTCGTAAACCAATCAGGAAAATCTCGAAAAGGTGAATACAAACTTTTCAAAAATAACCGAAACAGTTCTGAAATTTATATTGGGTTACAATTTTTTAACAATGAAAAAGAACAAAAAGGAACTAAGATTGGAAATGAAAAATCATGGTTGGACGAGGAAATAGAATCCGTTTATATTCCTGTTAAAGATATGTTGGCGAATGCGCCGGGTTTTCGATCATTGGTTACGGAATATAAAGTTCATTTTGAAAAAATTTATGCTGATATTATTGATAAAGCATTTTTGCCCATGTTGAAATTACCGGTTGATAAACAACGCCGATTGTTGCTTGATAAATTACAAAAAGTTATGGGAGGCAAAATTGAAACCAAAGGAGAAGATTTCTTTTTACGAAACAAATATGGGAAATTGGAATTTACCCTTCTTGCGGAAGGATTTCGTAAATTGGGACTTCTTTGGCTACTGATTCAAAATGGAATCTTGCAAAAAGGTTCGGTTCTCTTGTGGGATGAACCGGAAGCAAATTTGAATCCGAAAATGATGGAAGTGGTCGCCGGTATTTTACTCGAACTTCAACAACTTGGTGTACAAATATTCATCGCAACCCATGATTATGTCCTTCTTGAAGAATTTAACTTGCAATTGAAAAAAGAAAATCAAATATTGTTTCATAGTCTTTTCCACAATAAATCCGGTGAAATAGAAGTCGCCTCAACAGAAAATTATAACGAAATTTCCCCCAATGCAATTGATGAAGCATTCGGATCGTTAATTGACAGGGACATTCGGAAACATTGGAAAGGAAAAAAATAATGAGTACCGTCATCGCCGAAGGTTTTTCGTTCGATTTTAAAAACGCCCTAACCGCTTTCAAATTTGATGAAACAAATAAAAATTTACCTGATTGGTTTGTCCGAAGGGCGACCAATATTCCGTAACAACATTAAACCAATACTTTAACAATGACGAAACATTTAATCACTTCAATAACATTTTTTGCTGCTATGGCGGCATTTTTTCCAGTTCAAATTATGTCTCAACAATCTTTTTTGAAAGAAGGTTCTATGACTCACGGTTTTACACTTCAATGGACGCAAGCGGTTGACGAACTCAAAGCGGAAGCGCGAATGTTTCTTCACGAAAAATCCGGTGCGCCGTTGCTTTACCTTTCCTGTAACGACGATAACAAAGTTTTTTGTATCGCATTTCGCACACCGCCGACCGATAGTTCCGGTATTGCGCATGTTATGGAACATTCCGCCTTGTGTGGTTCGGAGCGATTTCCGTCCAAAGAACCGTTTGTCGATCTGCTCAAAGGTTCACTTCAGACATTTCTGAACGCTTTTACTTCCGATGACCGGACAATGTATCCTGTTGCCAGCCGAAACGATAAAGATTTTCTGAATTTAATGAACGTTTATCTTGATGCGGTTTTCTTTCCGAATGTCAAAAAAATTCCTGAAATTTTAATGCAGGAAGGTTGGCATTACGAAGTCGATCAGGAAACCGGCAACTTAACGTACAACGGTATCGTTTATAATGAAATGAAAGGAGTTTATTCGTCTCCGCAAAATATTTTGTACCGGACAATTCAAAAATCAATGTATCCCGATTCAACTTACGCCAATGATTCCGGCGGTAATCCCGATTCTATTCCCGAATTAACACAGGATAAATTCGTTGCGTTTCACGATAAATTTTATCATCCGTCAAATTCCATGATTTATTTGTACGGAAATGGCAATATCGAAAAACATCTTGAATTTCTCGATAAAGAATATCTGAACCGGTTTGAAAAACAAACGGTTGACGCAAAAGTTAAACCGCAACCTGTTTTAGAAAAACCGAAAGATGTTACAGCGGAATATTCTGTTGACGCCGGTGAATCGGTTACGGAAAAAACATTTTTGAGCATGAATTATCTGTTGCCGACCGATCTGGAAAATGCGGAACGAAATTACGGTTTGGACTTATTAACGTACATTTTAGTCGGCAGTGAAGCCGGTCAACTCAAACGGGCATTGCTCGACGCCGGCATCGGACTTGATGTCAGTTGTTTCTTCGACAGTTCCATTTTGCAACCGTGTTTTTCAATTGTTGTACAAAATTCGGAACCGGAAAAGAAACAAAAATTTCTCGAAATTCTTGAAACAACACTCAAAAAACTTGTCGCCGAAGGAATTGACCGTAAAATTATCGAAGGTGCCATCAACCGTACTGAATTTTCGTTGCGTGAATTTCAGGTGTCCGGTATGCCGAAAGGTTTGGTGCTGAATATGAATATTCTTGAAACATGGTCTTACGGCGGTGATCCGCTGAAACATTTGCGTTTCGAATCAATTCTGAAAAATATTCGTGACGGCGTGCCGAATAATTTCTTTGAAAATCTGATTCAAAAATATTTGCTCGATAATCCGTCTCGCGGCTTTGTCATGCTCAAACCTAAACAGGGACTTGAAAAAGAACGCTCCGAAAAACTCGCAGCAAAACTCGCCGATATTAAAAAATCCTTGTCGCCCGAACAATTGGAAACAATCAAAAAACAGCAACAAATTCTCCTTGAACGTCAGGCAACACCGGATAAACCCGAAGATGTTGCGAAAATTCCGACATTGAGTATTGATGATGTCGATAAAAAAGCGGAAGAAATTCCGTTTCAAAAAAAGAATTTGGACACGTTGCGGGTCGTCAATACAGATATTGATACGAATAAAATTGTGTATCTGACGCTTTATTTCAAGGCGAAACAAACTCCGACGAATGAAACAGGTTTTTATGCGTCGCTGCTTTCGGATGTTCTTGGGCGGGTTGATACGGAAAATTACCGGTATTCGGATTTGAATAACGAAATTGATCTTCATACCGGCGGTATTTCGACCGGATTGGTTGTGTACAATTTCAAAAACAAGGACGATTATGATGTCCGGTTCACGGTTCGAACCAAAGTAATGATTCCGAAACTGGAAAAAGGAATTGATCTCATTCTTGAAATTCTAAACCGTTCAAAATTTGATGATACGGCAAGACTTAAAGAAATTGTACAGGAACTTCGTGTCGGGACGGAACAGTCGTTGATGTCGCAAGGACATCGTTTTGCCCAAACACGAGCCGCCGGTTATTTTTCACAAGCCAACGCTTATCGTGACCGTATCGGCGGAATTGAATATTACAAATTCCTGCGTGAAACCGAAAAAAGTAATCGCCTCACCAATCAATTAAAAGAGTATGCCGGATTATTTTTGCGGAAAGAAAATCTCGATTTTATTTCCGTAACGCTTGATAAAGAAAATTTCGATACGATTTCCGAAACGATTCAAAATAAATTTCAGACGGAAATTGTTGCGAAAAATCCTGATTTGCGTTTAGGTGAAACGGAAACCGCAACGTATGGTCAATTGAATGAAGCGGTGGTGATTCCGTCGCGGGTACAATATGTTGTCAAATCGGCGGATTATCGCAAGGCTGGCTTGGACTATTCCGGCAAAATGCTTGTTCTGACAAATATTTTGCGTACAGGTTATCTTTGGAACAATATTCGTGTACAAGGCGGTGCTTATGGCGGCGGATTTTCTGTTGACCGGAGCGGAGTTTTTTCGCTTTGGTCTTATCGTGATCCGCACTTGAAACGAACCGTTGACATTTACGAAGGCGTCGCCGATTATCTTGAAAAACTGGAACTTTCCGATGAAGAACTAACCAAAGCAATTATTGCAACGATTGGCAGTCTTGACAAACCGCTTACGCCGGCGGACAAAGGTAACCGTGTTGCGATGATGCAATTGTCCGGTTTGACACAGGAAGATATTCAACGGGAACGCAACGACGTCATTTCCACAACCGTAGATGACCTTCGAAAATTCGCTCCAATGTTCCGCGAAGGAATGAAACAGAACAATATTTGTGTTTTCGGAAATGAAGAAAAACTCAAAGAAGATAAAAATTTGTTCAAAAATACAATCCGACCTATTGAATAACGTAGCGGAAAATTGGCTGTGAAAATTGACAGTGAATATTAACAGTGAATATAGTGAGTCATGCCGTCAGCGGAATTATTGTTATTACGATTGTAATTCGCTTGCGGCATGATTTCTTGTAACTATCGGTTTAATTTTGTTACAACAGTTTTCGCCTCAGAAGATACGCAAATAATCGCTGATAATTTTTGAAAATACGAAACAATAAATAATCTATGATTACTTTTGACTGTCCTGTTTGCGGCAAACATTATACGTTTAGTGATCGGTTCGGCGGTCATTCGATGTTGTGCATGGAGTGTAAATCGTCCATTGTTGTTCCAAAAATTGAAGGACACATTTCTCCGATCAAACCGCCGCCTTTACCGGTTCAACTCCCGCCGTCATCGTCAATGATTCCACCGTTGCCGCCGTTGCCGCCTTCGCCACCAACTTCGTCGGAGCCAACTTCACCGTTGTCAACTTTACCGTTACCAACTCCGCCGATTTCGCCAACGGACGATCTTGATGATCTGGCAATTCTTACTTACGTCTTTGAGGAAAAACAGCAAGAAAAACAACAGAAAAAAGAAAAATTACCAACACCGCCAACGCCGCCGATACCAATTTCACTAACAGAAAATAACAACAATAAAACGGAAACAAAAAAGAAATCCTCTTTATTTTATTGGGGAAGTCTTACGTTAATTTTTTTGAGTCTTGCGGGAATTGCGTTTTTTTTGATCTTTTATATTGATTGGCGTAGTCCCGATTTGCGACCGGCAATGTTGGAAAAAATAACGCAACAAAAAATTCAGCAGTTAATTGAAGCAAAAAATAAAGAGATAGAATCGGATACGTTACGATTACGTTCATACGAATTATGGAATCAAGCGGGAGATTCTGCCGACGCTTTAATTGTAACTCTTGGCAAAAACGACATCAAACGGGAAAATCAGGAAAAGTCAACAAAACAGCGTCTGAATGATCTGAACAATATGATTCAAACGGCGGTACGTCAAGCCGCTGAAACGGAAATTCGCCGAAAAAATGTTCTTTACAACGCTAAAATTCACAGAGCGGAAAGTCAATTCTTTTTGGAACAAGAAAATAAATTACAAGAACAAATCCGGCAATTTCCCAATGACCGTTCGTCTATTGCCATGCCGATTTTTGACACGGAAAATCAAACAATTCCAGCGACGAAAGAAGCGGAAGAATCCGTCATGCTTGGTTCCGATTGGACTGAAAATAATTTTGATCAACTGATTTTTTCAGGAATGCCTGCTGATCGGTTTTATGCAATGTTTGATACAATAAAACGTCTTTACGGAGATAAATCGCTTCGGATGATTTTGTTGGAACAATCGCCGATTACCGTTTCGTTTTTTGAAAATGTTGCGAAAAATAATCTGAAAATGCCGGAACATGCCGGATGTTTTACCTTTTTGATTTGTTTTCCGGCGATCAACGATTTAATGCGGATTGGAAACGAAATTGATATTGGCAAAATTGGTTCTTTTCGGGTTCGGTTTGTTTATTCATCGGGGCATATTGATTTTGAAACGGTTTCGCCAAGATATTGTAACGCTTTGTTTTATGATGCCTGCGGAACATTTTTTCCTGTTGAATTTCCTTTGACCGGTGATTTATTTTGGAAACGAACCGAACAATTTGAAGGTTCTGAAACGGAATTGGACAAAAGAACAATTGACCATATTGAAATTTGTTTTACGCCTCTTTCAAACCGGACAATTTTTTGGCTTGACGGAATTGTATTAACCGAAACAACTTCCCGCGAACCGTATGATTTATTACGTGCGGAAATTCAGCAAACGGAACTCCGAAACCACATAAAAGATTTTTTGAAACAACAAAATTCAACGAACAATAATTTTAACAATTATCCAAACACCGGTAATTCAAGCACTTCAACGGAATCAGAATCAAACAATCTGTTGTTCCAATGGGTGTTACAAAATGCTCGCGGGAAAATTATTGTTCGGTACGGCGAAACGCTTCTTTCGTTGGATTCACAAAAACAGATGCCGAATTTTGATGAAACAACAATAATCGAAGAGATTGATCTTACCGGTTTTCGTAACTTAACGGAAGAACATTTGAATCAATTAGGAAATCTGAAAACAATCAAACGTCTCAATCTTTCGCGAACAGGATTAAAAAACAAAAATCTTATCAGGTTGGCAACGCTGACTTCGTTGGAATCGTTGAATTTGGCGGAAAATGAACTGACTTTTGAAGGGCTTCCGGCGATTCGGACATTGAAAAAACTTAATGAGTTGAATCTTGACGGTATTAAATCGGGAGTTGACGGGATTGATGCGCTGGGAAGTTTAATATCGTTACGTTCTTTAAGTTTGAGCCGGTCAGGAATTGACAACAGCGATTTGATCTATCTTTTGCCTTTGGCGGAATTGGCAACGCTGAATTTATCCGCTACAAAAATCGGCGACAAGGGATTACCGATTTTCCGTGTCTTTACTGAACTTCGGTCGTTAGATTTATCGGATACAAGAATTACCGATAACGGTATTGTTTCGTTAATTCCGCTCCGTAATCTTCGCGAGTTGAAATTAAACGATACGATATTAAGCAACGCCTGCCTAAACGATCTGAGCAGGATTCAAGGGCTTGAAACTATTTTTGTTTCCAATACTTCTATTACCCAAGACGGAGTCCGAAACGAACTTAGCCCCGCAAAATTCAAATGCTTCCGGTTTGCAGAATAAAATTAACGATTATTATTAACGGTCATTATAAACGATTATTATAATTTTACCGGAATCAAAACGCCAATTATTTTTTTAATCCGAAGAAAAATAGTACCGGTTGATTTGTTTTTCAAAAATATTATACTGTTCAAATGAATTTTAGAGAATGTGTTTTTAATGCGTGTTTTTTAATATGTGTTTTTGTATCGATTTTTATTTTTAACAACAAACGAGAGAATAAAGGGCAATGACTCCAATAGAAACTTACGATGCGTGTATCGAACTTCAACGTTCCGGTAAACTTTCTGAAGCGATTAGTGCGTTAAAACAATTAACAGCAGAAATCCCTGATTTTGCGCTTGCCTATAATGCGTTGGCGGCGATTTATAAAAAACAGGGTAATATTGATACGGCAATTCAGAATATGGAAAAATATTGTGAATTGGAGCCGGAGGATTCGTTTGGTTTTTCGATTCTTAGTTCTTACTGTCTTGAATCCGGTCGCCGCGATCAGGCGGAAGATGCACTTGGGAAGGCTCATGATCTTCGTTTCAAAGCTCAATTTGGTTAAAGATGTTTTATTATGTCCCACAAAATCCTGATTGCCGATGACAATTTGGCAAATGTTGAACTTCTGGAGGCTTTTTTGACGGATTTCGATTATCAGATTGAAACCGCTGCTGACGGAACCGAAACTCTTGAAATGGTCAAGTCCTTTTCACCGGATTTGATTCTGCTTGATATTATGATGCCTAAACTGAGCGGGTTTGAAGTTTGCGAACAACTCAAAAATAATCCGAAAACAAAGGGAATTATGGTTCTTATGGTGACGGCATTGAGTGAGTTGGGCGATATTGAACGAGCGGTCAATGCCGGTTGTGACGATTATTTGAGTAAACCCGTCAATAAATTTGAACTGGTTAAACGTGTCGAAAATCTATTGAAACTCCGCTCTGTTACCGGAGAACTAGAACGCCTCCGCCGCTATATCGACGAAATGGAAAAATAAATAAATTAAAAATAAATTTTGTAAAGAATATCACAAAACAAATGACGCTTTGGATATTCATAATATTTATGTTTCGGATAATTCAAGACGACAAGTAATCTCTCGCCCTTAAAAATCCACTGTAT
>JAISNF010000241.1 GCA_031276415.1 Planctomycetaceae bacterium | reverse complement strand
CCTTGCCTGGCTCTTCGAACCGGTTCAATCGGTTTTGAAAGATACAAACTGAATCGTAACCGTTTATGTAAATTACCAAAAGGAAACTTTTTTTTTTTTATTAACCACATAGAACACAGAGAAGGAACGTTGAAAGTGGACAGAGGATAGTTTCGCAATTCGGAATCACAAATGTTTTGGCAATAATTCCGCAATTCCGCTTGCGAAACTATTCACTATCAACATTCCGGCGATTAAAACCGCCGGCTATATTGGAAATGCCCCATTGGGGCATTCCTAAGGTAGCGATGGGTTTTAACACATCGGACAAATGTTTGGACTTTTTAAAACCACAGAGAACACTGAGTTTACAGAGAGGAAAAATTTAATTTTAAAGAGTTATTTTAAATCAAAAGGTAATTATAATAATATTAAATAACGTTTTGATTCCAATTAAAAATTTCCTCTGTGTTCTCTGTGTCCTCTGTGGTTAATAAAATAAATTTGTGTTTTTTAGAAGTTCCCTAACGTAAATATCATCTAATGAAATATTGTTTTTTATTTTTTATTTTCATATCCGTTATGATCGGAACATCTGAAATTTTTGCGGATTCTTCAAAAGAACCGCTGAATCATTTTTCGTTTCAACAAATTGCGACTTTTCCCGATTCTATTGGAGTTGCCGGAGCATTGGCAGGAATTGACGGCGATGTGATGATTATTGCCGGCGGTTCCAATTTTCCCGATAAATCACCATGGAACGGCGGCACAAAAACGTATTATTCGGATATTCGTGTTTTGGCGTTGAAACCGGAATCGTCGCCCGTTTGGATCGAACAACCAACCCGACTCGCCAAACCAACGGCTTATTCCGCTGTCGTCCAAACACAACAAGGAATCGTTTGTCTCGGCGGCGAAACAACAGAAGGTTCCATTAATGATGCTTTCATTTTACGTTTCGATACCGCCAAACAAATTGTTGCGATAAAAGAACTCCCGCCGCTTCCGATTACCGTAACTGCGGCGTCTGCTGTTGTTGTCGGCAATCGTGTTTATTTTCTGGGCGGTCAAAATCGTAATGAATTTTCGGACAAAATGTTTTCGCTTGATCTTTCCGATCCTTCACAAGGTTGGAAAACGGAAACGAAATTGCCGAAACCAATTGCTTTTGCTGTTGCGATAACTCAATCAAACGGCGATACGAATTGTATTTATCTGCTTGGCGGACGTGCGAAATTACCGAATAATGTTGTAACTCAATTTTCCGATGCGGTTTATTCTTTTCAACCGAAAACAGGTATTTGGCATGAAGAATCACGTTTGCCGATGCCGCTTTCGGCTGGTTGCGGTGCTGCGGTGGGTTTTGCGTCCATTTTTCTCATCGGCGGTGATAACGGCGAATTTTTCAATGCCAACGAACAACGCCAGCAATTAATCGATGCAGAAAATGATCCAATTATCAAACAAAAACTTGTTGCCGAAAAAAAGCAGTTGCTCGAAGAACATCAGGGATTTCGGCGTGAAGTTTTTTTGTACAACACAATCACCAAAGTCTGGACAATTCCGTTTCATCTTTCGGAAGGTTCTCAAGTAACAACTCCCGCTTTGATTCGAACTTCAGATAAAAGTTCAAATATTATTATTCCGTGCGGCGAATCGAAACCGGGCGTCCGAACCGATAAAATTAATTCGTTTCAAATTTTTAGCAAAACGCGGTTCACTTTGATTGATTATGGTGTTTTGGCGTTATACATGTTGAGTGTGCTTGGTCTTGGTTTTCTTTTCATGCGGGCAAACACGACACAAAGCGATTTTTTTCTCGGCGGCGGAAGATTGCCGTGGTGGGCGGTTGGAATCAGTATTTTTGCAACAATGCTCAGTGCCATTACGTTTCTTTCTGTTCCGGCAAAAGCGTTCGCAACAGAATGGCGAATGTTTCCGTATAATCTCGCAACATTAATTGTGGCTCCTCTGGTGATTCGGTATTACCTTCCATATTTCCGAAACATGAATCTCGGAACCGCTTATGAATATTTGGAACTTCGGTTCAACCGGACAATTCGCTATTTTGCGTCATTGCTTTTTGCGTTTTTTATGATTTCACGTATTGCGATTGTTCTGTTTTTGCCGGCGTTGGCGTTGAATATTGTTACTGGAATTGATGTGTATTTTTGTATTATTCTCATGTCGTTGGTAACGATTACATATTGTACCTTGGGCGGTATGGAGGCGGTGGTGTGGAACGATGTTTTGCAAGGAATTATTCTTATTCTCGGAGCGGTTATTTCGCTTATTGTACTTGTTTTCACTTCGCAAAACGGAATCACCGGTTTTTTTGAAACGGTCTGCAACGCCGGAAAATTTCATACATTTGATTTTCGTTTCGATCTGACCGAACCGGTTTTCTGGGTGGTTGCGGTAGGAGCCTTTGCCAATAATCTGATTGTTTATTCCAGCGATCAATCTTTGGTTCAACGTTATATGTGTACAACAAATAATCGTCAGGCGGTTTGGAGTATCTGGCTCAACGCTTTGTTGGCAATTCCTGTTATTTTAATCTTTTTTCCGATTGGAACGGCATTGTTTACTTATTATCACGGAAATCCCGAACAATTCGATGCCGTGCTGAAAAACACGGACGCTGTTTATCCGTTGTTTATTGTCAACGGTCTTCCTGCCGGTTTTTCGGGGCTTGTTATTGCTGCTATTTTCGCCGCCGCAATGTCCACGCTTTCGGCAAATATTAATTCCGTTTCCGTTTCGATTTCTGTTGATTTCCTGAACAATTGGTTTCCGAAAATTTCGCAACGTTATCCTGTTCGCCTACCACAAATTGTTGGTATTTTATCCGGTTTTCTTGGAATGACTCTGGCTTTATTTCTTGCGACGTGGGATGTCAAATCGCTTTGGGATCAGTTTAACACATTTCTCGGACTTTTTACCGGCACACTTGGCGGTCTTTTTTTGATGGGTGTTTTTTCCAAACGAATTAACAGTGTTGGAGCAATGACCGGTTTGATTTTATCGTTTGTGGTCGTTTTTCTCGTTCATTTATACACGCCGCTTTCCTTTTTGTTGTACGGTTTTCTGGGAATGATTTCTTGTTACGTAACAGGTTATATTGTCAGTTTGTTTTCAGGAAGTCCGGCTAAAACAATTGTTGTTACTCAAAAAACGGAAACATAATTTACGTTTAATGGACTTCAATTTAACTTCAATATTAACTTCAATATTAATTTCAATTTAACATTAACAAAATCAAATTATGACTAAATTTCATGGACTTATTGCGGCGACTCACACTCCTTTTCAACAAAACGGTAATCTTCATTTAGAGGTTATTCCGAAATACGTTCAATATCTTCTTGATTGCAAGATGGACGCATTGTATGTGAATGGTTCAACCGGTGAAGGGATTAGTTTGAGTGTTGAAGAGCGTAAAGCAACTCTCGAAACTTTTGTCAAGGCGGCGGCTGGTAAACTGCCGATTATTGCTCAAGTCGGAGCCAATGCGATTACGGATTGTCAGGAGTTGGCGGCGCACGCGGAAAAAACCGGTGTTGCGGCGATTAGTGCTTGTGCTCCAAGTTATTTTAAAGTTACAACAGCGTCATTGCTTGTTGATTTAATGAAAGAAATCGCAGCAGCGGCTCCTAAAACTCCGTTTTATTATTATCATATTCCGCGATTTACGGGGCTTTCTATTGAGATTGGTCGGTTTTTACGCGAAGCCGAAACAAAAATTCCAACGTTATGCGGAATGAAATATACCGATACGAAAACATTTGAATATCTTGAGGCTCTTGAATATGGTAATCGGAAATTGAATGTTCTTTGGGGGTGTGATGAAATGTTGTTGTCGGCGTTGGTTGTTGGTGCGCCGGGAGCGGTTGGTTCAACCTATCCGCTTTGTAACGTTATTTCACGACAAATCCTAAATGCCTGGAATGAGCGGGATATTGAAAAAGCAAAACTCTGGCAACTCCGAAGTTGGGAATATGTGAAGGTGTTATGTCGTTACGGTGATTTGTTATCCGGTCAACGGATTTTGATGAAATCATTGGGTATTGATTTGGGACCGTGCCGATTACCGATTGAAATGATGTCCGAAGAAGCCGGAAAAAAAATGCTGGCAGACCTCAAAACAATCGGCTATTACAACTGGCAAAATAAACAATAAACGTAACCGTTCACGGCTGAATTTATAACTATTCCATAGAATTGCCTCAATGGTTTCGTGTTTATCTTCGATAACCTCATTTCAACCTAATTTTTCCTAACAAAACAACCTCAGTAGCCAAATGAAGATAACACACAACAACCTCATTACCTCAT
>JAISNF010000150.1 GCA_031276415.1 Planctomycetaceae bacterium | reverse complement strand
AATCTTAACCCCGCAGGGGTGTGATTATGCATAACCGTAGGTGTAGCGAAGCGCAACCTACGGATAAACGTATCAACCACACCAAACAAAGCCCCGCATGGGGCGAGATTATGGTTGTTCGGGCTGATAATCTCGCCCCGTGTGGGGCTTTGAAAAATCGTCAACCGTTGTAGAGACCCAATACATTGCGTCTCTACGATTTAAAACTATTGCCGTGAATGATTACAAAAAATCAACCTCATTACCTCATTGTTAAAAATACGTTAATGAAGTTTCGGGACGGAGGAAAAATCTCTAAAATTAGGTCTTCAATCGTCGGAAATTTAACTCAATCTGCCGACAGAATGAGTTCAAACTGCAAAGTTTCAGGCGAAACATTGGCGACATTTTTGAAGGTTGCCGCATCGTGATTGCTAATCGGAAACAAAGAAATTTGTCCGCAGATTTCGCAGATAAAAAATAATTGTCCACAGATGACGCAGATGAACGCTGATAATTTTTTGAGAATACAAAACAATAAAACAGACGAATAATTTTTTATTTTATATTTAAAAATCATCTGCGATAATCTGCGTAATCTGCGGACACTTTTTCTTTCTGTGAACTCTGTGTTCTCTGTGTTCTCTGTGGTTAAATTTTTCGGTGTTAAATAATAAAACGGTTATTAGAAGTTACCCATTGAAATATCACGATTTAGTGAATCTTATATTGTTTTTCGTGTTCCGTAATAGGCGTTGGTGTAAAGTTGTTTGATTTCGGAGATGAGCGGGTAACGTGGGTTGGTTCCGGTGCATTGGTCGTCGAAAGCCTCCTCCGCTAACTCGTCCAAGTTTGCAAAAAATTTCTTTTCGTCAACTCCGGCATCCTTGATCGAATGCGGAATCTCCAACTTGTCACTCAACTCCCGAAACGATTGTATCAAACGCTCCGTCATCTCTTCATTGGAAACATCACCACAACCAATGTTCAACCCCATATACCGCGCCATTCGCGCATAACGCGCCGTTGCATCAGGATAACCATATTGCGGAAACGCCGCTTGTTTTCGCGGTGCTTCTGTTGCGTTAAACCGAATCACCTGCTCAATCAACAACGCATTCGCCAAACCATGCGGCAAATGATATTCCGCACCAAGTTTGTGCGCCATCGAATGGCATAACCCAAGAAACGCATTCGCAAACGCCATCCCCGCCATCGTCGCTGCATTGTGCACTTTTTCACGAGCCTTTGCGTCCTTTTGACCATTTTCATACGCCGATGGTAAATACTTCAGCAAAATACGGGCAGATTCCAACGCCAACGCATTAGAATAATCCGTTGCCGCAACAGAAACAATCGCCTCCAACGCATGAACCAACGCATCAATTCCCGAATACGCCGTCAACGTCTTGGGCATCGTCATCACAAGCGCAGGATCAACTATCGAAATGTTCGGCGTCAACTCATAATCCGCAATCGGATACTTTTGACCCGTACTGTCATCCGTAACAACCGCAAAAGGAGTTACTTCACTGCCCGTTCCCGATGTCGTCGGAATCGCAACAAATAACGCCTTAACTCCAAGTTTCGGAAACTTGAAAACTCGTTTTTCAATGTCCATAAAACGCAACGCCAAATCTTGAAAACGAACTTCGGGATGTTCGTAAAGCAACCACATAATTTTCGCCGCATCCATCGGACTCCCGCCGCCAACCGCAATAATGACGTCAGGATGAAACGATTTCATCCGATCAACTCCCTTGCGTATCGTTGTTAAATCAGGATCAGGTAAAACCTCAAAAAATATCTCCGGCTCTATTCCAATATTTTCCAACGTGTTCGCAACCTTGTCAGGAATACCAAGATTAAACAACGGCGCATCCGTAACAATAAACGCCCGCTTGCGTCCGCGAAGTTCTTCCAACGCAATTGATAAACAATCGCTCTTGAAAAAAATCTTCGGCGGCACTCTAAACCACAACATATTTTCACGGCGTTCCGTGATTGTTTTCACATTGATCAAATGTTTAACGCCGACATTTTCACTCACACTGTTGCCGCCCCAACTTCCGCAACCCAATGTCAATGACGGTTCTAAACGGAAATTGTACAAATCACCGATGGCGCCTTGACTGGACGGTTGATTGATGAGAACGCGACCGGTTGTTGCACGCTTGCCGAACATTTCAATCCGGTCGGTGTTGTTCGGATTCGTGTACAACACCGATGTATGACCCATGCCGGCAAAACGAATCAACGCCGTCGATTTCTCAACCGCATTCTCAAAATTTTCCGCAGAATACATTGCCAGAACCGGCGAAAGTTTTTCAAACGATAATGGCTCGTCGTTTCCGATTTTTTCTACTTCGCCGACAAGAATTTTTGTCGCTTCAGGAACATTGAAACCTGCCATTTTCGCAATTTTGTAGGCGGATTGACCAACGATTTCGGCGTTAATTTTTCCGTCTTTGAGAATGAGACTGCGAAGTTTATCGCGTTCATCATTGTTGACGATGTGAGCACCACGCAACAAAAATTCTTGGCGGACTTCGTTGTAAACATCTTTGACGACAACTACGGATTGTTCCGATGCGCAGATAACGCCGTTGTCAAAGGTTTTGCTCAAAAGGATGGAGTTGACGGCGGTTTTGAGATCAGCGGTTTCGTCGATAATTGCCGGAGTGTTTCCTGCGCCGACACCAATTGCCGGTTTACCCGAAGAATAAGCCGCAACAACCATGCCGGGACCGCCTGTCGCAAGAATAAGATTTATGTACGGATGCGACATAAGTTGGCGGGATAATTCAACCGTCGGTTCGTCAATCCAACCGATAATTCCTTCCGGCGCACCGGCAGCAACAGCCGCTTCAAGAATCAGTTTCGCCGCCATCACCGTACATTTTTTCGCACGCGGATGCGGTGAAAAGACGATACCGTTTCGTGTTTTCAGAGCGAGTAACGCCTTGAATATTGCGGTTGAGGTCGGGTTTGTCGTCGGGATAACTCCGGCAACAATTCCAACCGGTTCGGCAATTTTACGAACTCCAAATTCAGCGTCATGTTCGATTAAACCGCAAGTTTTTTCGTCATGAAATTTATTGAAAATGTATTCGGAAGCGAAGTGATTTTTGATCACTTTATCTTCAACGATTCCCATTCGTGTTTCTTCAACTGCCGCTTTTGCCAATGGAATACGTTTTGCTGCTGCCGCAAGTGCCGCCGCACGGAAAATTTCGTCCACTTTTTCCTGTGTGTAAGTTGCGTAAATCCGTTGTGCATTGCGGACGCGTTCCATCATTTCGTTGAGTGATTCGGGGGTATTGACAACAGGAGTTGCAAAAACCGGAGAAACAGCAGCCAAAGTAACCTTATCGTGATTGGCGTCACTCTGTTGCTCAACAACAGTTTCCGAAACAACGGCAGAAACAGCAGAAACTACCGCAGAAACAGCCGCAGAGTCTTCAGGCAAACGATGTTTTTTCATGTGAATATTTTCCTTTCTAAAAAGATTCATAAACAAAGATTCATAAACAAACTTTTGAACGAAAAAACGCTTTTCGTAGGACACCGAATAATTTTCACAACATTTTGCATGAAAAAAATACGGCGGCAAAACAGAAGCGATAATTTCAATATAATTTGAATTTGCCGACAAACCGGTCAAATTTATTAAACAGGTCTTTTATCGATAAATTATTATCTAATTATATTACTTCATCGGTGATCGTCAAGAGCAACTTTTGTTTATTAGACCAAAGTTTAAAAATCAATTTCGCTAAACCCTTTGAATAATTGAAGATACAAAAATAAAAATTTTATTAAACTCAAAAAATTATTCATAAGGGAACTTCTAATAACCGGCTTTGTATTTAAGCACAGATTATTTAACCACAGAGAACACAGAGTTCACAGAGAGGAAAAATTTGTATTTATTCAGTAATGTCTCGGTTTAGTTAAAAT
>JAISNF010000057.1 GCA_031276415.1 Planctomycetaceae bacterium | reverse complement strand
TAGTTGACTTTTGATCTAAAATAACTTTATAAAATTAAAATTTTCTTCTCTGTGAACTCTGTGTTCTCTGTGGTTAAATAATCTGTGCTTAAATAAAAAGGCTGTTATTAGAAGTTACCATATGATTTATTTACTTGATGATACAAATTAAGATCGCTGCTGAATAGTTACAACAATACAAAAAATTATATTTCCGTTTCATTTTGATCAGAAGCAGGCGGCGACATTCGTTGGCGTTCTTCGTCCTCGAAACGATGCATGAGCAACATCTTTGAAAAAAATAACCATTCAATAAAAATATCTCCAACCACCGACAAAAAACTTCCCGCCGCTCCACAACAGAATAACATCAAAATCCGATTGAAAAGGTAACGATTGCTAACACTTTGCAACCAAATCCAGCATGTATCAGAAGTAATAAAGAAAATACCACAAAATAATCCACACCAAAAACCTGTACATTGAGCACACGAAATAAGCCCCAATAAAAATTCCGTAAACGTAAAACCAGATCCCCTCCCCTTTTGCTCACGACGTAATCGAATTTGTTCCGCCCTGTTTGCCAGAAAATCGCGAAAAGGTTGAAACAACGTTCCACGAACCAAAATAAGCGTCATTCCCACAGACGACAACGCAAAAAGAAGAAAATCAACCATAAAATATTCTCAAAATTGTTCGCTAATCTGTTCCATAAACATCATTCGGGAATCAATAATTCAAGGAAATTCATCGTTTGTCTAAAACAAAATATCGTTGACAATAACTGATTTCCAGAACATACAAATTCCCGATTTGATTTTACGTTATTTTGATTTAATCTAATTTGATTTTATTTTGTCCAACTTGGTCCGCCATAAGTTGTTCCGTTTGATTTTACGGCTGAGGACGTAGAGGACGTAAAAGATGAAGTTGTGGCGATTTTTCCCGCCCAATTTGTTTGGCTGGACGAAGTATTACATTGCGGACAATAACCTGATGATACACCGGTTGCGGTGTAAAAGGAATTTGCTGATTGACCGGAATTTTTATTCGAATTTAATGTTTTGCCGCATGTTGCACAAACATAAGAATCGCTGCCAACCCGACCGCCATAACTTGCGTAAATATTGGAAGTTACAGAGGTTGCTTTACCGCAAGTTGAGCAGTAATTGCTGTTACTCAGACCGGAAATAACTGAGTTACGTGTAATTGTTGCTGATGAAATTGCCATTTTTCGCTCCTTCTTCAATAGCCCGAATTTACAGAAATAAAGAAACCGTTCCTTGAAAAAATCATTATTGCGTTTATCGTATTTGTCTTATCGAAAAACTCATGTGAACTTTTTGATTTCTATTTTTGCCGGATATTTGTGTATGACTGATTTTGCCGATTCATCCGGTTATGACGGTCAATTCAAAGAAAATCCGGCAGAAACAGGCGAAAACAGGAGTACTGCCAAACAAATTATTTGGGCTGACTGAGCAAGATATTTCGGTTTAACAGTTGGATTTGGACTTCAAGAGCCTTAATATTTTCTTTTAGATCGGTGATTTCTTTACGTAAGGAATCAACTGTTTGTTTGAGTTCCGCCAATTCTTTAGACGGTTTCGGAACCCAAGGTGAATCCGTCCAAGCCTGATCCTGATCAAAAGGTGTTGGTGGTAAATGATTGGCAGATTCAATAGGATTACCGACAGGATTTCGACCAACCGGCGGAATTGACGGAAAATTCCGCTGAAAATTTGGCGGCAAATTCTGCTGCAAACTCTGTGGTAAATTTGGCGGTAAATTCGGCGGTAATTTCTGTGGCAAAGTTGGTTGAAATGGAGAAATCGGCGGCTGTGTTCCAGCCGGTAATGACGTTTCTGGAACAATTTCAGGAACAATATTGGAAGTTTTAAGCCCTTTGACTGGTGGTTCTTCACTTTCAATTGCGGGGTTGTCAATTGCAATTCCTTGTGTTTTGAGTTGGGAATTGATTTCTTTTAATTGGTTTGCCAGTTCAGTTTGCTGTTCTTGAAGCGATGCAATAAGTTGTTTATCATTCGGATCGATAAAACTGAGAGTTCGTTGTGTTTGCTGAAGTTCAAAGGTTAATTGTTGTTTCATTCGAAGCAACACCATTGGATTCATTCGCGGCAACGGCGGTTGAATTACCGGCGGATGCGGCTGTTCGGATATTGGTTCAGACACGGGTTTGGGTGCCGGTTCAGACGGCACCGCCGATAACACTGCTTCTGTTGACGCCGGCAAAACCTCCTGAGCAATGACTAAAACGGTAAATAGTGAACTCAATAAAATTGAACTCAACAGAACCGAAAACAAAAGGAATCGATTAAATACGCTCATCGTTATAAAAAATTAAAAAATTAAAAATTGGTAATATTTCGTAAATTATTCAGTATTATTCACTGATTATTCCGTAGTATTCTAAGCCCATCAAGTTTGGAATAATTCAAAAGGTGGCAACACTTCGCCGAAGGATTACAACGGTTGGGTGTTGTTTCGATTTTCATTCAAAATAAAATATAATGGAAAATGTTCGTGTTTTCAAGAACCTCAATATTTTAACAGATAATTTTGAACCATTTTATACAAAAAATATTTTTGATATAAAAATCTCTTTGTTTCTCTATTTTTTCTAAACTTTTTTCGATAATAGGATTCTATTGCAAAGAAGGAAAAAATATCTACAATTGAATGATGCTCTTTGACAATTAGGTAATGAAACATGTCTTGTAGCGGTAAATGGGATTATTCTGTCTCGTTAAAATCGTTATAATGCTTAAAAATACGGGCTGAGCGAACATAATATACATTATC
>JAISNF010000024.1 GCA_031276415.1 Planctomycetaceae bacterium | reverse complement strand
TACCAAACCAAAAAAGAAATTCCCCAAAAAAATACAACACAAGTAAAGAATTGTATCATTCCCAATTCCAAAAACAAGCCGAATTTCAGTGATTGGGGTCAACAATTTAAAAAACTTCCAAAAAGTAGGCATTTGTTTTTATTAACCACAGAGAATATTTGTACCCGTTCACGGAGATTCGTTTAACAAGTTATCATAATAAAAAAATCAATCTTAACCCCGCAGGGGTTAAGATTGAAAATTCGTCAACCGTTGTAGAAACGCAATACATTGCGTCTCTACGATTTAAACCTATTACCGTGAATGATTACGAATATCTTATTAACCACAGAGAATTTTTTCTTAACCACAGAGAACGCAAAGATCACAAAGAAGATTTTTAATGGGAATGGCAATATTATTGATATTTAATGAAATACGATTGATACTTAATGGAATGCGATTGATGTTTAATATTATAATAGACATTTGATTTGACATAATTTTAAAAAAAATCATCCTCTCTGTGCCCTCTGTGTTCTCTGTGTTCTCTGTGGTTAAATAAACATCCTCTGTGCGCTTGGGGGAATTGTAAATTCGCTTGGGAATTATGCGATGGGTTTTAACCCCATCGGAATTTGCGAAATCACAAAAATCAAAGTTCAGACAATAACAATTTGTTGTTTGGCGGTTTGAAATAAAATTGAGATGTGTACGAGGAATTTTTGGGTGACCCTTGAAACGTTTGGAAAAACGGTGTAAGATTAAGAGCATATCCCTGTAATGGTAAAAGGGGGAATGATTGGGATTTAAGCCAATTTTTCAATTTTAACATCTTATTATTTTTTATTTTGGGAGATCCAAAACTAATGAGTAGTGAACTTCCTTTCAGTATGGAAACACTTATGGAACAATGCGGCGGCTCTAAAATAGTCGTTGAATCTGTACTAGATGAGTTTTTAAAACAAGTTTCAGTCGATACTGCTGAGATGGAAACGTGTTTGGCAAGCGGTGATCTTTTAACCGTCAGCAAAGCATCACACCGTTTAAAAGGAACCGCAGGTGTACTCGGTGCCTCTAAACTTCATCCGCTTTGCGCCGCTTTGGAACTTGCCGGAAAACAAGGAAATGCCGCCGATGCCGCCCAAATTTACAACGAACTTAAAGTTGAGGCTCAACGATGTGTTGAGGCTGTACCGGCAGCAAAGGAAAAAATTTAGTATTACCTTACTGAAAATCCGATTTTGTAGGGACACATTGTGCCGTGTGTCCTCTACTTTTTTTTCGTTCAAATTTCCTGTATTCGTGTTCGTGTTTAATTATTCTGTCTGTTTTGTAGAACGGTACGGAACCGTATCCTGCGGGAAAAATCCGTTTTTATGAAAACAAAATTCTCTCAAAACAAATTTCCTATTCGAGCGAGGATTCCTTCGTGGATTGGTTCGATTTTGTTCCATCTTTGTGTTCTTATTTTGGTTTTGCTTTGTTTTCGATTTTTCCCCGAACCGCCGACAGCACCGGGTGATCGTTTGGCATCGGGCGGAATTGTACTCAAAAAAGATTCCGGCGACAAAAATGTCTATGTTGACGGCAACAACAATGAATTTGACGAAAACACTCCCAATATTGCCGACAATATTGATCCAAACATCGCAACCGCTCCAACATTGGAAAAAATGCTTGACGGCAATCTTTCCGAAACTGATTTGAGCCAAAATCTTCCCGAAACAATCGGAACACACACCGCATCCCGACAATCCGTCCAAGTTTTCAGCGCACTCAATTCAGGCAATACAAAAATCGGAGGAGATCAATTTCCGGCGTTGGGCAACGGAAAAAGCGGCGCAAAAACGTTAAAAGTTTTCGGAACGGAAGGAACCGGCAATTCGTTTGTGTTTGTATTTGACCGGTCGGATAGTATGAACGAACGTGCGGAACGCCCTATTCGGGCTGCCAAAACAGTATTGATTCAATCTATTGATTCACTCGAAAATTTGCATCGGTTCAATATTATTTTTTACAACGACAAATTTTCGGCTTGGCAACAACAGCGAAAAATGATGGAAGCAACCGACCAAAATAAAGAAAATGCGAAACGGTTTGTCGAAGGAATCACGCCGTTTGGCGGAACCCGACATCTGGAACCTTTGCTCGAAGCCGTCAAACATCGACCTGATGTCATTTTTTTTCTGACCGATGGCGATGAACACGACGCGTTGAGTGCCGGCGATCTTGACAAAATTGCACGCGATAACAGTTTTCGATCACAAATTAATGTAATCCAGTTTGGAGTTGGAACAAACCGCGAATCAAATTTCCTGCAAAAACTCGCCGCCAATAATAGAGGACAATATTCTTATGTTAATGTTCTTGATTTTTTGTAATTCACAACCTCAAAATTTTATTTTTAACCACAAAGAACACAGAGAACACAGAGAGAAAAAATTTTTTGAATTAGTATTTTTGAACTAGCGAATACACAGAAGAAAAAGAATTGTCCGCAGATGACGCAGATTTTCGCAAATAAATTTAAGATATTCGCTTGCGTATCTGTGTTTATCTGTGTGTTTATCTGTGTAATCTGCGGACAATTTTATTTTCCTTCTCTGTGAACTCAGTGTTCTTTGTGGTTAATAAAATAGATTGTTACTCCCAAAACTGTAAAACCCAATGTTGACTGTTCCGTGGGCACTTTTAGGATTGGTTTCGATACCGATAGTGTTTGGCATTTATTTTTTCCGAACGCGGTCACGTCGGCATGACGTTTCGTGTTTATTTCTTTGGGCGGATCACAGTCAGGCAAAACAAGGCGGACGGCGAATGCAGCGGTTACAATTACCGTTTCTCATCATTTTGGAACTTCTTGTGTTGCTTCTGTTGACGATTGCGGCGAGTCAACCGATGTTCCGAATGGAATCAATGGGCAAACCGACCATTATTATTCTTGACGCTTCTTATTCCATGAATGCGGAAACCGGCGGAGAAACAACGCAAAAACGTGCGGTTCGTGATCTTCACCGAATGTTTACGGCTCAATTGGGTTCACAACCGATTGGTTATCCGATACAGTTTATTATTGCCGGAGCCAAGCCGCAACTTTTATTTGGTCGGGCTAAAAATGCTGCTGAGGCGCGGAACATTCTTGAGTCATGGTCTTGTGATTTTCCGACAGCCGATCTTGAGACGGCGATTTCGCTTGCGGCGAACATTTCAATACCGGAAACAAAAATCCTTGTTGTAACGGATCATTTGCCCAATGGTGAAATTGCCGAAGGTCGTGTTCTTTGGAAATCATACGGTAATCGGTTGGACAATATGGCGATTATCAACGTCAATCGTGTATTTCAGGACAACAAGGATAGGTTGCTTCTTGAAATTGCCAATCTTGGCGAAAAAGCGCAACTGCTTCGCATGTCGATTATTGAAACGCAGAATCAGCGTCTTCTTTTTCAGCCGGAAAACCGGACATTGGAGGCGGGTCAGACGCATTTAATCCGAACAGTTATTCCGCAAGATATTGGGGCGATTGAGGTTCGGCTTGACAAGGACGTTTTGGCGATTGACAATCGTTTGACGATTTTACCGCCGAATCGGCGACCTGTTCGGGTTCAATTAGGTTTATTGCCGGACGATTTTTCTGAAAAGATCAAAAAGGCAATTGAGGTTTCGGGGATTGCGGTTCTTGTACAAGAACGTCCTGAAATAGTGTTTGGTTTGCAAGGTTCGGAATTACAATCATTGGAAAAAACAACATGGTTTGTTTCGATTATTTCCGAAACGGACACTGCTAAAATCAAACCGTTTATTGGACCCTTTGTTGTGGATCATTCCAGTCCGTTGACGGCTGGATTGTCGTTACAGGGAATTGTTTGGAGTGCGGACGATACGCAGGAAATGCGTGGTGTTCCGATTATTTCGGCGGGTACTGTTCCGCTTTTCACGGAGCAACGGCAACGCAATGGTTCACGGATATTAACACTTCAGATCAATGATCAACATTCGACGTTGACTACAGAGCCGGCGTTTCCGATTTTGATTTGGAATATTTTGAAATACAGAACGAGTCAGGTGGTTGGAATTACGGAAAATAATTTGAAACTTGGTACAGAGGCGGAATTTTTTCCGGCGCAAGGTGATGAAACGATTGAAATTAAACCGCCGCAAGGGGAAACCAAAACGGTTGTTTCTGTTTCGGGCAATCCGGTTAAAATTCCTGCGGAGTTGACGGGAGTTTTCCGTGTGAAGTCATTTTCGGGAACTTACGAATTTGCGGTTGGGACGCTTTCAGCGGAGGAATCAAACCTCTTGAATTTAAAAACGGCAACAATAGGCAATTGGTTTGACGAAGAGACCTTACGTACAGAATTTCAACCATTTGCCTGGCTTTTACTGCTTACGACACTTATTGTTATAACTGTCCATCATTGGTTCATTTCCGCACAAAAAAATAGAACCTTTTAACTATAAGGTAACTCCTAATAACCGCCCTTTTATTTAAGTACAGATTATTTAACCACAGAGAACACAGAGTTCACAGAGAAGAAAATTTAATTTTATAAAATTATTTTAGATCAAAAATCATTATAAAATTAAATGTAACCGTTCACTGAAATTTAGC
>JAISNF010000635.1 GCA_031276415.1 Planctomycetaceae bacterium | reverse complement strand
AAATTCATATTTATTGTTGCCGAGTGATTTTGTTTTGCCGAATTTTGAACGGAGCGGTTCGTTTTTCAGTTTCGTTAAACTTTCCGGCAATGTGAAAACGCCTTTGGCTTTGCCGTTGGTTCCGATTACAATAATCCGGTAATTTCCCTGATCGTCCAATAACGCTCCGGCTTCGACAACATCTTTCGGTTCGCTTTCAACAGCAAGTTCCAACGGTTTTTTCGTACTCAAAATAAACGGTTCAAGTTCTTTGAGCGGTTTGACCATTTCGACAACTTTTGCCCATTCTCGTTCAGCAATTCCGCTTTTGGGCAAAACCTTTTCGTAACGTTGACAAATATCAAAATTACTGTAAAAAACAAAACCTTTGGCTCCCAACATTGCCGCATACAACGTCATTGCACGCATTTCTTCAAGTGTTGGAAAATGCGATTTAGCAAACTCTTCCGGTTGATTTTGTATTTTGTAAATTCCCCAGTTGAAAATTTGCGGAACAACCCAAACCGGCAAACCTGTCGAATTTCCCGCTCGCATCGCAACCTTAACATGTTTGATTGATTGTTCAATATTTTTCTCTGAAATCGGATACGGATCAACTCCGATAGTATCGCCGGAAATTCCGTAATACGGCAAATCGTCATATCGATACGTTAATGTCCATGTCGGATGCCACGGATCAATCCGGCTAATTCGTTGCCGTAAACCGAGAACCAAAGGAACTTCCTTACGCTGTTCTTCATCGCTGACATACCACGCCAGTAATGCGGGATGATCTTTAATTGTTTTCACTGCCAATTCCGAAACAGCATCAATTCCTTCCGCTCCGCCCCATTTTCGCCTGCCCCCACGATGAGCAAATTGATCTTTGAGCGAAAAAATCAATTTGAGACCATATTGATCAATTAAATCAAGACCGGCAAGTACATTTTTCGTATCATCTTTAAGATCGGTTTTGCCTTTCAATCCGAGACTGTTGTAGAGTTGCAGACAATTAAATCCCGCATCTTTGAGACGTTGGTAATTTTTTTCGTCGGCAAAACCATAAACACCCAACGGCATAAACGGTTGACCATTCACAACTGCACGATTATATTCGTCAATAACGCACGCATTTTTGGGCGTTTCTGTTTTCGGATAAACATTGAGTTGAAATTTTTCTTCCGTAACAATTGTTTTCGTTTCAAAATCGGCAAGTTTTGCGATAATTTCGACTTGCCCCGGTTCCAATGTTCCCGTGTTACCGAAAAAGTCAAGACCGTTTTGTTTCAATAAAACATCTTTTGATTTACCGGCGTTGTTAATCGTTGCCGACATTTGAACTTGTTTCGGAATTTCAGATTCGGTGTGCAACGAAAAATCTCCTTGATCACCGAAAAAGGAAAGCCGATCCGGTCGCGTCAATAAAATTGCGGGCGCAAATGCGGCAGTTCGGACTTCCACATCGTCATACCAGATTTTGCCGGTAATTTTTTTAGCAAGATAAAATGTCAGACGAATGTTTGAATATTCTTCCGAAGGAGTTTTGATTGAAAGTAAAACAGGTTGCCAATCGGTTCCGATTGTGGACACTTCACTGTAAAAACCGCCCGCCCATTCTCCATCTTTGGAATATTCGACACAAATTGCAGCGATATTGTCAACTCCTTCTGCTTTTTTGATTTCTTCTGCCCGAACCCAAACATTGATAAGATAATATTTTTCCGGAACAAGATTTTTGAGTGGAATTGACCACAAGGGATAGTCGTTTGGGTTTGTTCGTTCATAAAAGAGAGCGGAGGTTCCGTTTCGACCTTCGGCGGTTTTAATTGCGTAACCCGGCGACAATTTTCGTGCGGATTCTTCCGGCGTATCAAAACCTGTTGCCAAAACAATTTCAGATTTTTCCGACGCAAGCGGCAATGTCTTAATTGTTTTAATAATCTCAAGTTCCGACTTTTCGTCCGCAAAGACAGAAAAGGCAGAAAAAAGTACGATAACGGTAAGAAACAGCGATAAAATTAGTTTCGACATGGAATAAATCTCCTTGAAGTGAGGTTGAAAAATTTGTTAAAAAAATACTGTTACGCAACAATACAAATTAGTAATTATAATTATTTCGTAATTATTCAGTAAATTTTTCGCGGATAATTTTAATATTTATATTTATATTTATTTACGGTTAGAAATCAAGAAGTAGGTAAATAATTGTCCAATTTATTTTTACCACAGAAAACACTGAGAAAAGAAACAAGTCCGCAGATGACGCTGATAGACGCTGATGTTTTTTTTCGAGAACAGTGAATAGTCGTTACAACCGTTGCGCCGAAGGGTTTTTACCCATGGTCGCAACGGTTGCGGTAAATTTGATTTCCGTCCGAAAACAGGTTCCTTGTCGGCGAGTACGCCGACCAATGTTTCCGGCGAAACATTGACTACCTTTTGAATTTGTAATCATTAGGTAGGCGACGTTTCGCCGAAACGTCGCAACGGTTGATGTAAATTTGATTTCCGTCCGAAAACAGGTTCCTTGTCGGCGAGTACGCCGACCAATGTTTCAGCGAAAAATTGCCTATTTTGTAAAAGTTAATTTTTAATTTGAACTTTCAAGTTTAATATCAATTTTGTTTTTTCCACGAACAACGGTTGCGAAAATGGGTGTTTTTGTTTTATTCCGGTAGATTTCCGGTAAAACAGATTTAGTTTCGTGAGTTTCTTCATCTCCGGTATTGGGATTGATTCTTGGTTTAGGAAGTTCGATAGCCTCATTTTTAGCAACAGTAACGAGATATTCGCCTTCAAGAACACCTTTCCCCGGATCACCACTCAATGAAGAAAGTTTGTAAAAACCATTTTCTCCACTAACACCGCCTGCTTCTTGACCGCTTCCTTCCAATTTAGGAAAGAATTGGATGTGAGCGCCGTGTACCGGTATTCCGTCTAAGGTAACAATTCCTTCGACATATTGTGTTTCCAAATCATTTGTTTTGCGGGAAATACAACCGGAAAACAGAACGAATAAAATTAAAAGAATAAATAAAATATTATTGTGTTTCATAAACATGATCATATTGTATAAAAAAATTGTGAAAAAATAGGGTTGGGGACTTTACGTCCCCAATCTTGAAAAAATTATGGAATGCTAACTGATTCACCGCCATCTTTGGAACCGAGCGCACCCCAAACACCATACGGTGATTTTCCCGAATATTTAGCCGGTTGGGTTACACCATAGTTTGCCGTATCTGATTCAATCGTTTCGGAAATAAATCGAACGGCACCATCTGCCAAAGCAATATTGGCTCCGCCGGTATGCATACTTGATGCTGCAACGAGAAGTCCCCATTGACCAGTATTATTATCGGAAGAACATGAAGGACCGTTAGGCGGAATAATTGTGAAAAACCATGTGTACACAGGATGAGCAGAACCCCAACGTCGTCCTAATAAATCCGAATCTGAAGATGTTGAAGCATAACCTGTTGTATTGTAATCTCCGCCCGAACCGCGAAGGTCCCAACAGGCTTTGGGATTTTGCGTTACAGTTGAACCGCTTAAACTATTTTCGCTAGGAGCATCCGGTACATTGAGAACGAATCCGCCTTTCATTCTATTCCGTGTATCAGAAGATCCGATTACTGACTCTCCGAAAAAAATAGTGTTACTGGTTCCATCTGGAATACCAGCCATGTCAACAATGACGGTTCCCAATGTACCAATAAAAACACCTCGTTCACTTTTTACAACATCTCCCCGACATGCACGGTAGGAAGTTCCGCCTAATTGGTTAATATCAGTCGGTTTATAGGGAGTCGAAGGACAAATAATGCTGGCAATTTTTGCTGTCCAATGTGTTGGATTACCTCCTCCTGTGGTTCGACTTGGATTCCAAAAATTATTTGCGCCGTTTCCCTCAGCAATGTTTGCCGTTGCTTGTGAGGCGATAGGTTCATAAAGAGTATTTTGTTCGATAAACGGTAACAAATCGACCATAAAACTCAGATGGTGGCGATAATCTCGTCCACCACCTAATGAACCCCACGCTGATCTACCTGCCAAAAACGGTTCTTCACAAAGATTTTTGGAATACTGGGCTTTGGGAAAGTGACTTTTGGTATCATGCATATTATGACATGCAATCGCCAATTGTTTCATGTTGTTTGTACACTGCATTCGTCTTGCAGCTTCTCTAGCGGCTTG
>JAISNF010000628.1 GCA_031276415.1 Planctomycetaceae bacterium | reverse complement strand
TTAACCACAGAGAACACAGAGAAGGAAAGTTGAAAGTTGAGAGTGGAGAGTTTCGCAATGCGGAATTACAACCGCAACGTGAATAATTCTCGCTTGCGGCACTTTCCACTATCAACTATACACTTTCAACTAATAATTCATGGCAGGGTTAAGATTGAAAAATCGTTTGCAAGTCCTTATTTTTTAAGGATGCAATTTTTAAGAAACAAGGTTTTTAGAAGTTCCCTTACGTATTTACGATTTAAACCTATTACCGTGAATGATTACAAAAAACAGTTTATTAGACGTTACCCTATTTCAGTAACCTTGAGCAATTCGGAGATAGGCGACATTTCCAACGAAACGGCAAAAAATTATCATACCTCCCTCATTGCCAAAATGTTGATATTCTTCATAATTAAGGCAGAAAATGTTGTTGATAAATTTGTTGATAAATAATGTAAAATCCGTTTTTATCTTCCAATCTAAAACGTAACCAATTAATCGCCCAATTAAAATTCCATGTTCGAAGCACTTCAAGATAACCTGATGTCGGCAATCCGAACCCTCCGAGGTAAAGGAAAATTAACCGAATCAAATATGCGTGAAGGTCTTGAATTAGTACGGCAATCGTTGCTCGAAGCCGATGTCAGTTTGCCGGTTGTTAAAGATTTTATAACAAGAATATCAGACAAAGCCCTCGGTGAAAGTGTTCTGAAACTACTCGATCCGACAGAACAACTGGTTAAAATCGTCCATGAAGAACTAATCCAACTCATGGGTCCCGTAGATCACGATCTGTACATCAAAAAACCACTGACAACATTTATGCTCTGCGGGCTGCAAGGCTCCGGTAAAACAACCACCTGCGGCAAATTAGGACAATTATTCGTCAAACGGAAATTAAAACCAATGCTCGTTGCCGCTGACCTCCAACGTCCGGCAGCAATCGATCAACTCGAAATTTTAGGACAATCTATCGGTGTGCCGGTTTATGTTGATCGGGAAAACAAAGACCCCGTACAAGTCTGTCAAAACGCCGCCCGAAAAGCCCGCTCACTCGGTGTTGATGTCCTCATTCTCGATACGGCAGGACGCCTCCATGTCGATGAAGAATTGATGGAACAACTCCGGCAAATCGAAAAACAACTCAATCCCGAACAAGTTTATTTTGTTGTGGACGCAATGACCGGTCAGGACGCCGTTAATAGCGCTAAAGCATTTAACAACGCCCTCGAACTTGACGGCGTTATCCTGACAAAACTCGATGGCGATACCCGCGGCGGTGCTGCATTGTCCGTTAAACATGTTACCGGAGTTCCCATTAAATTCATCGGAACCGGCGAATTGATCGAATCTCTCGAAGAATTTCACCCCGACCGAATGGCAGGACGTATTCTCGGAATGGGTGACGTGTTGACACTGATCGAACAGGCAACCGAAAAACTCGATAGAGAAGCAATCGAAAAACAACAAGAACGTCTGTTAAAAGGTGAATTTACACTGGATGACTTCCGCAACCAAATGGGACAAGCAAAACGTCTCGGATCATTCAGCAAACTTCTGAGTTTCATACCCGGAATGGGAGACCTCAATAAAGCATTGAGCGAAACAAAAATCGATGCCGATGGAGAAATGAAACGTGTCGGCGGAATTATTGACTCCATGACACCAGAAGAAAAACGGAACCCCAAAATCGTTGACCACAGCCGCCGACGACGAATCGCCGCCGGTGCCGGAGTATTGCCCGAACAAGTTAGCGATCTCATCAAATCCTTCCTGCCAATGGCAGAAATGATGAGATCCATGTCTTCAATGAATGTTCGTGACCGAATGGAAGCATTGCGCAAAATGACCCAGTCCTTAGGAACCAACCCCGCCGCCGGAATTACACCGCCAAAAAAAGGAACCGGAAAACGCCTCAGCACACAAGAAAAAAATGACGCCAGAAAAAAACGTGAAAAAGAAAAAAAGAAACGCGAAAAAGAAAAAATAAAATCAAAATACAAAAAATAATAAAATAACCTTCATCAAGTTGATTGTTGATTGTTGATTGTTTTAAAACATTTGATTTTACTATTTCAACGAATAAAATAGAAATATCAGGAAAATATCATCAAGTAAGAATTGATAGAACCTGTAAAAACAGCAGGATTTTATTTTAGTCTGATTTTCTTAACACAAGAAATCGGCAAGGAGATTTATTTTTGAGTATTATGCCAATTACGACATCCTGCCCCTTTTTTTTCTTTTTATTTTATTTATATTATTTAAATTATTAAAAGGAATTAGTTATTCGTAATTAGCCTTACTCACAAAAGAGGATGCAACCCAATACATCGGCACGAATCATGCTTGGCGTCGGCGATTACGGCGCTACCAAAGAACAGGGCGGAGTCATTCGGACGATGGCACTGGGGTCGTGTATCGGTTTGATGATTCTTGATCGGGGTACCCGGTGTGTCGGCATGGATCATATCGCTTTACCCGATTCCACTGTTTCGCCGGAACGAGCAAAACAATTACCCGGTTATTTTGCCGATACCGGTATTCCCGCTTTAATCGACCTAATGAAACGAACCGCCGGTTCCCTTTCAAAACCATCAAACCTGATTATTAAAATGGCTGGCGGAGCCAATGTCGCTGATCCGAACAATACGTTTAATATCGGTAAACGTAATGTTTTAGCCGCTAAGAAAATTCTTTGGCAATTCGGTCTTGGTGCTATTGCCGAAGATGTCGGCGGTTCGCACAGCAGAACGGTTACTTTGTATCGCGATTCAGGGCGTATTATTCTTTCTTGTCCGGGAAGACCGGATTGGGAACTGTGATTTTTTTTGTGTTTGTGATTTTTATGGAGAAAAGGAATCAAAAGAAGAATTAACGAAACAATGATTAAACAAAAATATTTGGGGAGAAACATTTGTTTGAAGTAAAATTTATAAGTTTACAACCGTTTTTCGACAAGAATTTTGAGAATGATTATGAGAATGATTAAATTTCAACATTCCCAAATTTTCTTTTTTTCCATTTTCCATTTTATATGAGTCTCCAAAATGATAAAGAATATAGTAATAGCCGATGATTCAGCATTAGCGAGGATGTTTATTCGTCGTTGCCTTGAAATTGCAGGACTTGGAGACGCGAACTTCTTCGAAGCCTCTGACGGAAGCGAGGCGATTGCCAAGATGAAAGAGATCAAGGCTGATATGCTTGTTACGGATTTGACCATGCCGAATATGAACGGTATTGAACTCATGCGAAAGATTGCCGCCAGTCCGCGTCTGAGTGGAACTCCCGTTCTTGTCGTAACAAGTGCGGGCAACGAAGAACAACGTCGGGAATTGTTGGAATTGGGAGTAACGCGTATTCTCTCCAAACCAATCAGCCCGCCCATTTTGATTGAAGCCATTCAACAAGTCAACAACCTGCTAAATGGAAATTCAAACGACCAATAACCTTGTAACGATAGTAAAATCACTTGTAAAATCACGTTGTGTTTTGAATAATATTAACAAAATTATCGAACACTTTTTAATTTAATCCGACACAATTACTCTGTTTAAACACATACTTTTATGCTCCCTAAAAATTGCGGTCAATTATTGTACAATGCTGTTCGTGAAACGTTGGAAACGATGGCATTTGCTGAAGTAATTCCTTGTTCTATTAAAGTAGGGAACGAGGAATTTGTGCAAGACGATGATTTTGCTATTGGTTCTGGAACGAGCGGTGCCGGTTCGGCTGGAGTCAGTGGTTGGGGCGAGGAATCGTCGGTTTCAACCTCAACCGATCTTGATAGTTGGGGGACGGTTGTGCCAGACACGGCGGAAAACGATAGTTGGGGAGTGGTTTCACCGGAGCCGGTTTTGTCAGAACCGTTGGTTGATAATAGTTGGAACGAACCGGAACCGCCGATACTTGAAGAAGAGGATGACGCCAGTTGGGGCAGTGGAATTATTCGTCCCAATGCGGAAGATCCGTGGGGTGAAGCGGATTCTCTGAGTAATCAGGCTGATGCAGTGGCAATGCAACCCAAAGAAAACGATTTTGACAATTTGGTTGCCGGTCAAACGGAATGGTGTTGGGCGTGTATGAAGGTTAATTCGCCGGACATTCATTCTGTGTGGTTTATTGTTTCTAAAAGTCTGGCAAACGCTTTAGCGCAAAATATGTATGCCGGAGAAGAATTTCAATTGGATAATCCGCTTATTCGTGATTTGATTGCGGAGTTGACCAATGTTCTTGGTGGTCGGCTTATGCTTTTGCTTGAAGAACTGGGAGGGAAGTTTACGTTGACGGTTCCTGAAATTGGATTTGGGTTGCCGGATGTTCCTGAGCAGGGTTATGAAACGGCGATTTGTAAAATTGTTGTTGACGGCGAACATCCTGTTATTGTTGCGCTTTGTTTTAATCAGGGCGGAATTCTTTCACCGGAAAATGTCTCGTCTTCGTGATTGTTGTTTAACGAGATACAGCAACAAATAAAATATTCGGTAAATTCGGTAAATAGTTGGTTAGTAAAGTATTCTTGTATTGTGAATTGGCGTTTAATGTAACTTATCTGCATCATTTGTTTGAGCCGTTATCTGCGGTTATTAAGATTGACGTGTTTACATTCCAACCGATAGAATTATTGATTGTTTTATTGGCGTGTCTTGCCTTAGTTTCGGGGCTGTCGTTTCTTATTTTAC
>JAISNF010000609.1 GCA_031276415.1 Planctomycetaceae bacterium | reverse complement strand
CAATCCTGTAAATTCTGTTAATCCCGTCGAAATTTGTTGATTTTGTTCAAAAACGTAAACCGAATTGTCAAATCTCAGAAGTATAAGTTCAACAATTTTCCTGTTCGGCTCAATATTTTGATCAATTAGTCAATTTTTGTGTATAAACTTGTGTAAAACTTTGTCTAAAACTTTTGGAGATAAACACAGTAACCAAACATGACTTCCGACAAGAAAAAATTATTGTTTCGTATTCGATGTTTGATATTGTTTTTCATGGTTGCATTGCTGGCAAGCGGAATCACAGCGTTTCCGTTACGTTGGGAGTTAGGGATTCTTTGCCTGTGGTTTGGCAACGGAACATTTTTTGGCGAACATATTTCCGGTCTTGCGGTGTGGCTGCAATTTGTTCGCGAAGGAATTGAGTACAATGCCGTTTATTATCCTTATTATGCTTACGGTACTGATTGGTTGGCGTTTGCTCATATAGTGATTGCGATTGCGTTTCTCGGACCGTTTCGCGATCCTGTTCGCAACATCTGGGTAATTCATTTTGGTATGATTGCGTGTATTTTGATTCTGCCGCTTGCATTGATTTGCGGAGAAATCCGCCATATTCCGCTAGGCTGGCGATTGATAGATTGTTGTTTCGGTATTTTCGGCATCATTCCGCTCATTGTTATCCATAAATGGACGAAAAAACTGGAAAATAACTGAACATTTTGAAATTTATCAGTGAAATTTATTGGAATTTAGAAGACAATTATTTAGTAATCATTCACGAGTATGGATGAAATTGGTTTGAATCGTAGAAACACAATGCATTGCCTCTCTATGAAATTTTAGTAGAGATGCAATGGATTGTAACCGTCTATTTTAATAATCTATTGCAGAAGATTGATTGATATTTTCCTACGCCCCGAAGGGGCAACATAATTAACCCTACCCAACGGGTAGGGTTAATTACCAACAGATTACAAATTATTTTAGATCAAATGTCAATTTTAACTTAAAATAACGTTTCGATTCCAATTAAAAATTTCCTCTGTGTTTTCTGTGTTTTCTGTGATTTTAAAAATAAATTCGTGATTTTTAGAAGTTATTTTATTAAAAAACAAAAAAAATAAAAAATTTTTTCTTCATAATAAGTATTTCGATAGGTTTTCTTCGTTTTTGAACAAAAAAATAAAATCCGTTTTGATTTTTATTTGTTGCGATAAATTGAAAATTATTCTAACTGTAATGATTTTCAACTCTTCGGAAATAATAAAATTCAAAAAGTTCTGATGTCTTCCGCGAAAAATTGCAACGGAAAACATGGCAGCCGTTAAATATAACGGCTATCATATTTAACGGCGTTACTTTTTTTCAAAAATTTACGTTTCATGGGCTTGCAGAATTGAAAAGGTCTTATAGAATATCACGCAGTCAAAAGAACAAATTACGAAAAATAAATTATTGTGAAATGTTTTTCGTTAATTGTGTTACAAACCATTTATTTCGGAGAATAAATTATGTCAGAACAAAACATCCCGCAAACAGTATTAAGTTCCCAAGCAGCGTATCAACTCGCTAATGTAACGAAAACAGACGCTCAGTTCGATTCCTTGACACCGCGTTGGCTGCCGCGTTTTTTGGATTGGAAGGCTCTCGAAACAGGCATTTTCCGCCTGAATAAAGTTCACGAAGGCGAAACGCCGTTGGACGCTCTTTGCCGAAGCACCGCAGAAGATGGACAAGTTCCCGAAGGTTTTGTCGATTATGAAACCGCACCGCGTGAATATCGTCTCAATTCCATCTCGACCGTTATCAATATTGATACGCGTATTGCCGACCTATACAGCAGCCCTTACGATCAAGTTAGTGAACAAATTCGTTTGGCTGTCGAAAGTCTCAAAGAACGCCAGGAAAGTCAACTCGTTAACAGTGACGATTATGGTCTTCTCAAAAATGTTACGGATTCGCAGCGTGTTAAACCGATTTCCAGTTCGCCCACGCCGGACGATTTCGACGAATTGATTTCAAAAGTCTGGAAAGAACCGTCGTTTTTCCTTGCACATCCTCGTGCGATTGCGGCGTTTGGGCGTGAATGTACACGGCGTGGAGTTCCGCCGGCGACTGTTTCATTTTATGGTTCGCCGTTTCTCACATGGCGTGGAATCCCGATTGTTCCAACCGATAAACTCTTCGTGGACGGTCACAAAAAACCGCAAGGTAAAGCCGGTAAAACAAACGTCTTGCTGGTACGAACCGGTGAAAAGAAACGCGGTGTTCTTGGTTTGCATCAGGCGAATTTGCCCGGCGGAACCACACGCGGTTTGGCTGTACGATTTATGGGCGTTAATAAACAAGGAATCGCTTCGTATTTTCTTTCGGTTTATTGTTCGCTCGCCATTCTCTCCGATGATGCAGTTGCCGTATTGGAAAATGTTGATGTCGGTAATTACTATTCGTACAAAAATATTGAAAAATAAATTACGAAAAAGAGTTTGGGATTGGAGATTGGTGGTTTGTGTTACAAGCGGAAGTTTTAAACTGTAAGTTTTAAACGGCGCGTTTTAACCGCAAGAGTTATAATTCATTTGTAACACTAATCACCGTCTCCAACCCCTTAATCACAAACCCAAAACTATAAACTATAAACATTTTATTATGAGTACAACAATAACTGATGATCTTGTTTCTGCTGCGGTACAAAATTATGCGGCGGATTTTTTTCCGGTACAAAATCCTTTTTCCGATTCGTTTATTACGTCGGACGATGAAGAGGTACAACAGGTTTGGCGTGAAGTTTCCAAAACATTGTACGATACACGTTTTGACGGTCGTTTAACCGAGAACGCAAAAATTCCGCAACAAGAAAATATATCGTCTGCCAATACGCCGTCTGCCAACACGTCGTATGTCAATGCGCCGGCGAGGGAATTTGATGTAACGTCAATTCGCAAAGATTTTCCGATTTTGTCGGAACGAGTGCATGGTAAACCGCTTATCTGGTTTGACAACGGTGCAACAACGCAAAAGCCGAATGTTGTTATTGAACGTTTAAAATATTTTTATGAGCACGAAAATTCAAATGTTCATCGCGGGGCGCACGATTTAGCGGCACGATCAACCGATGCGTATGAAAACGCAAGAGAAATTGTTCGGAAATTTATCAATGCTTCTTCGACAAACGAGGTTGTTTTTGTGCGTGGAACAACCGAAGCGATCAATCTTGTTGCGGCAAGTTGGGGGCGTGACAATATTCACGCCGGAGAGGAAATTCTCGTTTCACATTTGGAACATCACGCCAATATTGTTCCCTGGCAACTTCTTGCACAGGAAACCGGAGCGATATTGAAAGTGATTCCGGTTGACAGCAACGGCGAACTGTTGCTCAACGAATACACGGCGTTGTTGAAAAGCGGCAAGGTAAAAATGGTTGCGGTAACACAAGTTTCCAATGCTATTGGAACGGTTACGCCGACAGAGGAGATTGTGCGGATTGCGCATCAATTTGGTACAAAAGTTCTTATTGACGGGGCGCAATCGGTATCACATATTCCGACGGATGTGCAATTACTTGATACGGATTTTTTCGTTTTTTCGGGACATAAAATCTTTGCTCCGACCGGAATTGGAATATTGTACGGTAAAGAGGAATTACTCAATGCCATGCGTCCGTATCAAGGTGGCGGCGGGATGATTGCCGATGTAACATTTGAAAAGACCGAATATCAGCCGGCTCCCAGCCGGTTTGAAGCGGGAACGGGCAATATTGCCGATGCGGTGGGACTTGGTGCTGCATTGAATTATGTTGGTTCGATTGGTATTGAAAGTATTCGTCAATACGAGCATCGGCTTCTGGAATACGCACGATCACAACTTGTTCCGATACCCGGGTTACAGATAATCGGCAATCCGCGTGAACGGGCTGGGGTTGTTTCGTTTGTGGTTGACAAATTCAGTACAGAAGAAATCAACAAGGCTCTTGCTGCTGAGGGAATTGCGTTACGTGCCGGACATCATTGTGCGCAACCGATTTTGCGGCGTTTTGGTTTGGAAAGCACCGTTCGGGCTTCGCTGGCGTTTTATAATACTGTTGAAGAAATTGATTTTTTCGTAAAAACACTTTCCGATTTCGTAAAAGTACGGTAAATAATATATGCAACAATCTATTTTTATTAACCGCAAATTACACGAAAAAAACGTATCCGCGGATAATCGCAGATAAATTTATTTGTCTGAACTATGATTTTTGCGATTGGGATGATTGATTCAAATTACCCCATGGGGCATTTCCAATGTTGTCGGCGGTTTTTAACCGCCGATAATCGTAGAGTTGTAGAGACGTAATGTATTGCGTCTCTACAACTGTTGATGTCATTTATGCAAGAATTTTTCCGAATAATGACAAAATCTTTTGGTTCAAGGCAATATCCCCGTTGACAGAAAATAGGACTTTTGATATACTTT
>JAISNF010000566.1 GCA_031276415.1 Planctomycetaceae bacterium | reverse complement strand
GGCTTAAAACGATGAATTTTTTCCGTTTCATAATAACTGAGTAAAACAGTCCAACTCACAAATAATACTTTGTTAATTAATTGTTTTTTGGAACCGGGTTTTAAATGTTCGATTTTACATTTTCTGAATGCGTAAACTCCAAACAAATACCGCGCATTTTGCAATGCCTGATTGAAAAGTTGGATGTAATGTTCTAATTCATCTTGTTTAACAGTATTTTTACTTAACTCGCTAGTCAAATCATCAAGAGCAGTTTCTATTTTGCCATTGTATTCGGAAAGGGTTTTATCTTTTTCATAAAATTGATGAAACAAGATAAATCGTAAAGCAAGTTCCTGTGCCTCCATTCGTGAATCCGTAATACTACCATCCATTGCGTCTTTAAAATTGGGTTGGTTAATCATTTTGCTTAATACTTCGCGTACTTTCGGAACGGCAAAACGGTTTCTGATTTCCTGTAATGTGAAATTTTTTTTGCCCATATTCATTCGTCGGAAAATATCGTATTTAATATTGGCGGGAGTTGAATGATCAATAACATTGACTGTAATCTGAGTCATATTAAACCAACGAATGTAACGTTGTTCTAGGTCGTTATAATATTTACCTTCACAATTTTCCAGATATTTTAAATGTCGTAATTGTAATATATTTTCAAAAAAATTCATAATCGCTGTCAGACGCCGTAAACCATCAACTACTGAAATTCTTCCTGTTTTGTCCTGTGCAAAATAAAAAATCGGTAACGGAATATGAAGAAGAATTGATTCAATTAAAAGCGATTGCCATTTTGATTCACATACACTATGCCGGAGCGATAAATCAATATCACCATCGTTAATCATCTCGTAAATTTGTCGCAACGAAAATGACCGAGTGTTGATCCTAATCAATTCAGGATTAAATGGTCGATCATCGAAAACATTAACTTCATTCTCCTCTATTCCCGACTGTTCACTTTGAATCCAATCAAGGTAGAGTGAATCAAGTTTACTTTGAAGAGAATCTTTGGGTTCATTAATTTTTCCGTTATTTTTCTCGATTTTAAAACGATTATTTTCAATTTTCAAACGTAAGTAATCTGTTTTGATATTATCTACCGGCACAAGGCGAAACAATGGCGACTCGTTTTCCGAATCAATACGAAATAGCGTAAAAATCTGTTCTTCTCCCTTTTCATTTGTTGACAATGATATGTTCATGATAAATAGGTAATATGCAGTAAAAAAATTAAAATGATATAGAAATTTTGTTGATTCAATTTTAGTTTGTATTATTTATAAATTCGTAATATATTCTTATGACCATTTAGTATTGATTGTGTCGTTTTTTATAAATTGTAAATAAATAAAGGTTATTTGTAACTCAATATTAATGAATCAAAATTGTTTGATATCGAGCATTTTGGCAATTTTATCATCTTCAGATTCGGTTGATTCGTTTGATGTTCCGGTTGTTTTGTTTGAACTATTTTGCCGCCCACCTCCTGATCCGGCAGTCATCGTCAACATAATAATAAATAAACCAACAAAAATAAATAAGTAATTTAAAAAACGATTAGGAGGAGGAGCCTGACCAACTAAAATTTGACCGGGTTTTCCAATAGACATTGTCTCCGCCTGGATTTTAACATACCACACAATACTACTCGGCATAATCACACGCCTCAAACTAAGCGGCGGTTCATCTTTTCCCGCATTGAGATTGTAAGCACTCCATAATCCTCCGGCAAGAAAAAAATAACACGTTAATAAACTGATCAAAAATCCATAAGCCATCGAAAATAATTTAATATTAATCCCCGCCAAACGAAAACATTGAAAAATCGCTTCGCCAAAACCTAAACAAACAATAAATAAAATCAACCAATTAATATAGAAAAAAGGAATTAATGTGTCAATAATTCCGAGTAGAAAACCAAACGGTATTGCAACAATAATCGGTAACAAAAAATAAAAGGCATTGTTTTTACTTCCAATTGCATGAATTGCCCGCCAAAACGTAATCGAATTGACAAGAAGCGGAGCACGCGGATCACCAGGTCGATACCAACTAAAAACATCGTTTGTTTCTTCTTTTTGATATATTGTTTCATTTTCCTTTGATACGGCACGTTTAGGAACATAATTTGTTACATTCTGTTGCGTCGGTACAAGACCGGCAACCAATGCGTCAAAATTATTCGGATCAACCAGCGAAGGCGGAGAACCTAAATCCGAAACCATTTGCGGCGGAACAGGCGGCGGAGTCACTGATTGTGTTTCAGGAAATAATCCTTTGATTTTCAATGCCGGAACCGCTTGTGACATTCCTTCACGCCAAACAAAATCTGTTGCCAAAAGTTTTCCGGTATGCGCAAGATGTTTCAATTCACTATCCGAAAACGGACCGCGTTTATCTTCATTTTGTCTTTTTGTAAACCATTGAGACGGCATCGTAATATTGTAATTGTAATACTATAATCGTAATGTTATATCTGGAATTTTACAAAATTGCATTTACACCGCAAATAAAAAAAGTTTTATCGAAACATCACACCGACAATAACCGGCTTACATTTTGTTTGCGAATGGAAATCGGAAAATTAATTATGAACGATTATTGATCAACCGTTGCAATATTTCGGCAAAATATCGTCCATCTTTCAATTTCCAACATAAACTGGTTTTATCTCAAAAATTCCATTGAATAATTACGAATAATTTAAACGGAATAAATTGATTTATTCAAATCGGGTTTACCGTTGGAATCATTCAGGATGTCTGTTTCGGGTGTGGCATCGTCGAAAGGGTCAAACCATTTTTCGTCAAATGTAACACTTTTGCCTTCGTCAGCGGCGATATTTGTTACGAGAGCGATCACCGAATCAACCAACGCAACCTTCGGATTACAACGCGGTTGCAAATTCGGATCGGAATTGTTCGGATTTACCCGAATACACCACGCCCAATGTTCCAACTCCTCCGCATAACCCCGACTAACTTCCGCTTTCGCCGCACCAGTAACCGCTTCTTGAGCAGGACCACTTGATTGCGTGTCCAATGCCGCAGTTTCCACTTTCGAAGAAACCTTACTCCCCGAATCACCACTACGGAATAATTGCGAATCACTTTCCGTTTCCAAAACCAATGTTCCGTCCGTTCCGTAAACAATTTCACCGTAACCGCCAAAACCATTACCGTTAATAGTTGAATATTGTACACAAATTTTCCGTTTGCGTCCCGCCGGAGTTTTGTCGTTGTAATCCGGTGCAGGAAATTCAACCAACGCCGTAATATGATCATTGGCTTCGCGGTCAAGTTGAAAAATGTTCCGGTTTGCCGAAACATGAACCTTGAGCGGATGAACCTTTTCACCACGCGGAGCAGCACTGCCAATTTGATCAAGATAATAATCCCGATTCGCCGCAAGAAAAATACTCGCCGCATCAAGTTGGTGTGAACCGAGTTCGACCATTAAACCGCCGCCTGTACGCCGCCAAAGACGCCAACGAAGAAGTTCTTCAGCAGCGGGACGCTCATATTTTTCACCGCTTCCCTCAAACACGCCGTCTTCGTAACCATAATCCTTCGCCGATTTAAGTTCCAGCCCAAGATAAGGTCCGCCATTCGCCAAAACATAATCGGCAATCTGAGCCTCTTTAAGCGCAACTTTTTTCGACCATTCTTCAATCGCTGCACCGCGTGCATTATTTAATTCACGTTTCCAAGATCGAAGTTCATTTTCAAGTTTTGCCGCTTGCAAATCAGTCGCTTTAATTTCTCGCGGCATCGGCATTTGCCAACTATCGCTACCGGGCGAATTATTCCGGTGCCATTGAGCGCGAATGTAATGAATATTACCAAGCAATCCGCGACGAATCTGATCAACCGCTTCCTGATACAAAATATTGTAATGCCGTTGATGTCCGGTCGCCAAATGTTTATGTGTTTCAGCGGCGGCACGCGACATCTCTTTACAATTCGCAACACTATGTCCCATCAGTTTTTCCGTCAAAACATGCAATCCCTGACGCATTGCGTACACTGCCGCCGGAGCATGCAAATGTAACGGCAAACCAATAATGATCGCCTCAAGACCGTCTTTTTTCGCATTTTTAATAAGTTCGCGATAATCGGTATAAACTTTAATATGTTTTCGGGCTTCGTGTTCTGTTTTCCAGTTATACACAGCGAGGAGACCTTTACGGGCTTTGAGTGCAGCCGGTGAGGACACATCTCCGTAAAAAGCACGGTGTTGATTATAGGGTCGAATGTCGGCAATAGACTTGACCTCAATATATTCTGGATTGATAGCCCCAAGAAGGACTTGCCCTTCGTCTCCGGTTCCAATAACTCCAACACGAACCGGATGTCCATGTGTGGCATTGTAACCAAAATAAAACGCCCCGACTCCAACCGCCGGAACCGCCGCCGCAAGAACTCCGCCCTTGAGAAAATCACGACGGGAACAATCACAATTAGAAGATGTCGTTTCAGTCATCGTATTAAACGCCGATATTCGGCAGTGTTAAAGTACATAAAAAGGTAAATTGGTTATATTAAAATTGTAAAAAAGGGAATATTTAATAGAAAATATCAATAAATAGGATTTATAAACATTTTCAGGTAAAAATTAGGTTTTTCAAAATTTCCTCTAACATAATATCTTAAATGAATTATCTTTTCAAGATAGGTCTGCCTCCTCATGTTACGGCAGACTAAAAAACTTCTTTTTTTGCAGGACTGGCTAAAAACTAAGCACCCACAATGGTAATTGTTTTTCCGTTTATGGCTTCTTTTTTCGTATAAATTTTATCGTTCCATTCGACATCAGGACGACGATCAAATACGACAAGCCAACCTTCACGGCAACCAAAAATATCCATATAACGAGCGGTTTGTTCAAGTCCTT
>JAISNF010000488.1 GCA_031276415.1 Planctomycetaceae bacterium | reverse complement strand
CCTCTCAAAAAAATGTGAAATAATCAGATTTTTTACATCATTTCAATTCCAGAATATATTCACCCGCATACAATTCCCATTTACCTTCACCCAACGATTTTGGAGAAATGGTACCTTTTTCCATTGAATATTTTGTTACGTTTCCGATATTGAATTTGAATTGGATTGGTTGATCAAGTAATCGTGATACAACCGGCATATCGTTGATATTCATATAACGGTTCGCCATAGAACGGAAGGTTTGAACTCCAGCCGGATCATTTACGATTTTTTCATTGGCAAAGAGATAAAGTTTCCAATGTTTTTCGTCAAGTTTATTCAGATAATAAAATCCATTTCCGTTACACTCTACGGCGAAGGAATTTCCGCGACCAGAGATAATTTCCAATTGGGACGGATTATCAATTTTTCGTGAGGTTGAAGCTGCATACCGAAATATTTTTCCGTTATAAAAATCAACATTACTTGGTTTGCGCGTAATCACAAAATCGGGACCTATCCATTGTTCTGCACCTCGTGCAAGTTTGTCAATTGGCAATTCGCCGCGAAAAATTTCGCCAGCCGCCGCAAAACCGGCAACTTTGTTAGGCGTGTGCTCCAGATTCAGATAATGAATAAGCCAACCGGGATTATAGGCGGCAACCGCCGATGGTGTGTACGTAAAATATGCAGCCATCTGGATATTAGCGCGTCGAAACGTAGCACCATACGCCCCTAGAACATACCCTTCCAAAGAACCGGATGCTCCATATTCGTAAACGATTTTTGGGTGTCCAGACCAGTTACGTTTTTGATGGTGTTCGAGCCAATTGCCAATTAATAGGAGAAAATTTGCCCAGTCGGTGTTGCCGCCGTCAAATTTACCTGTTGGTAAAGCATAAGCACCAACATTGACCGCATCAATTTTGTTATCTTGAAATGCTTTGATAATATTTGAATCTTCAATGGAATATTCAATATGACTCGTGATAACACGGTCTGCAAAATATTCATCGACAATCGGTAAAAGTTCCGAAAAATAATGTGACAAAATTTTCGCGCGGAAATGCGGCATCAATTCTTTTCTTGGTTTTATTTCGGATAATGTTTTAACAAACGCATCGTACTGTTGTTTAAGATAGTTTGGTTTTTTGCTCTGTAGCCAAATATCCGAACCCATAAGCGGTTCATAGTCAATTTGTCCTTCATAAATGTACTCCGGTTCGTTGATCAACTCAATCGTTACAATATTCTTGTATTCACAAAGACGTTTTCCTGAATAAGCGTTACGATGATTGAAGAGTGCTTTGAGATAGGTTTTCTGACATTCAATTGCCAGCGGATGCCAAAGCATTGCATGTTTAGCGAAGTAATTACTGAATCCGAAATTCTGTTGTTGTGACAGATCCCAATAAGCGTATCCTTTGCGCATTCGGATTTCGTTTTCCACAGTATTCCACCAGACGGTCGGAGTCAACATAAGAAAAATACCTCGTTTATCTGCCTGTTCAATGAGATAATCGAACATTTTTAGGTGTTTATTCTCAATCAGATTTCCCTGTGCATCCGTGATTTCCCGATCATAAAGATGAACACGGATAAAATCAATTCCTATCAAACCGAAATGTTCCAGGTCTTTATCAATTGTCGTTGTATGATCAATACCCGATTCGTCAATATTGGCGTAATTGTGATTGAACGGTGCCAAATAATTAACTCCCCAAAGTTTGACAACACGATTATCCTGATCATAGATAACCGAATCTTTAACATAAAAAGGAGTCTTGAAAGGAAATTTTGTGTCAATATTCTGTTCTGCCGCTTCAAGGTGAAACAAAATAATAGTACAAAAAATTATTGCTAACAATAATTGGAGAAAGTGTTTCGTTGTTTTCATAGGTAAGGTTCCTTGTGATTCAGTGAGTTAAAAAATCGGTTAAGGGTTGTAAAAATTAGTTTTACAAAATTTTCGTGTATTTCACGTTTTATAAATATCAATTCATTAATATTGTAAAATAAAGGCAACCGTTCACTGAACAACTGCATCAGCGTACTCACCGACCAATGTTTCAGGTGAAACGGTTGCCTACCTCTCGTATTATCCAAAACATAAATATTGTGAATATCCAAGTATATTATTGTTTTTTATCATCAATACGATAAACTCGGACATAATCAATTTCAAAATCGCGAGGATATGGCATGTTCGGATCAGTAGGACCAACCCAAACAGGTACTGCTCCTTGATAAAGACCTAAAAGGATAAACATTTTTAATTTAGGTGTTTCACCACGATATGTTTTAACGTTTTGACCATCTACATACCAATTTAATTCGCCTTCTTTCCACTCCAAAGCATAAATATGGAAGTCTTTAGACGGGTCAAATCCCAAATTGTATCGGGAAGCCCCATTGTTCGTAAAATGAACATTAAAATCAATAATTTTATTTTTTGTTTCTTTGCCGACTTGTTCAAAAATATCAATTTCGACAATCCCTTCACCGACATTACGACGTCGTCCGTCTGGTGTGTATTCCTGTTGTGTCGGATCGGTTTGTAGAAGCCAAAAAGCACTGTGTAAGCCGCTTCCTTCCGGCATTTTACATCGGACTTCGAACCATCCATATTTTTGTGCAAATTTATCGAGAATCTGAAAATCATTTTCCGTTTCACCATAACGATGATCCGATGTTTGAATTGATGAAACACATCGACTTCCTTTTTGGGTTCGTGTTGGTAGTTTTTCATCAATTCGAAGTTTCAGAATCCCATCCTCAAGAATATAATGAGCGTTGGGGTCTGTCCAACGGCTTGCGTGATTTTGCCGTTTGAACCAAACTTTTCGTCCGGCACGATAACTCGAAAACCAGAAATGGTCATCAAGTTTTGGTTCATCAAATTCATCATGAAATGTCAGTTTCCAATCCGGTTTTTCTAGTGGTAAAACCGGTTCTGCCGCTGTTATATTCAT
>JAISNF010000364.1 GCA_031276415.1 Planctomycetaceae bacterium | reverse complement strand
ATTTTATGAAACAATATCGTTCATGGTTCTTACTTTTTTTTGTTGCGTTACTTCTTCGCATGGTTGCGGCGGGTTATTGGGAATACCGCGTGGGGACAGAAAAATTTTATTTCGGCGATAGCGATACCTATTGGAAATTAGGACAAAATATCGCAACAGGTAAACCCTATACCTACGGCAATCACGCAATTCACCGAATGCCGGGCTATCCGGTCATTTTGTCGCCGCTGTTCCTCGCCTTCGGCGAAAATGCGCCCATTCGAGCCGCACGTTTCGAAAATGTCCTAATCGGATCATTAACTGTTTTAGCCGTTGCATGGCTTGCGTGGATTCTGTTTCATAATTCAATGTTGTCGCTGGTTGCAGGTTGGATCACCGCTTTTGAACCGCTCAATATTATGATGAGCGTTCTTGTTTTGAGTGAGGCACCGTTTTGTCTTTTCATGGTTTTACATCTTGGTTATTGGGTTAAAGCGTTCAAATTGTTTCCCAAAACAAGTTGGTTTTCACTTCTTTTGTCGGGTCTTTTTGCGGCAATGGCGATTTATTGCCGTCCAAGTTGGCTTTATTTTGTTCCGTTTGCCGCCGTTCTCGGAACAATTCTTTCGTTGCGAAATTACAAACCCATTCTCAAATCCGGTTTCATTATTTTCGCCGTCAGCACACTTTGCCTGATACCTTGGTGGATTCGTAATTATCACGTTTCAGGACATTTTGTTTCAACAACATTGCAAGTCGGTTCCGGTCTCTATGACGGACTCAATCCCACCGCAACCGGAGCAAGCGATATGAAATTTGTCGAAGAATTTCGTAACGCCGAAATAGCCCTTTTCCCGAATGTTACAGAAAACATGCTGGAATATCAACTCAACCAAAAAATGCGTCAGGTTGCGATTCGTTGGGCTTGGAAACATCCTGATCTTGCCTGGAAATTGGCAAAAACAAAATTTTTCCGGCTCTGGAATTTTCGTCCCAATGAACCTTCTTTATCCGGTTTTTTCGCAACAACTATTGTTTTTTGTACTTATTGTCCGGTTTTGGTCTTTGGCGTGATTGGTGCGATTCGATCAATATTTCATGATTTTTCGTACCGATTACTTTGGATTCCGGCGGTTTATATTACGGTGTTACATATAATTTTTGTAAGTTCAATTCGTTACCGAGTTCCGGCGATGATTTGTTTTTCCATTCTTGCTGCTTGGGTTATTCTCGATATTGCCGGAAAATTTATTGTTCCTCGTCATTCAAATGAATAGGACGTCTGACCTCGCATAATGTGAACAATAAAACCGGCATCAGGTTGTTGTTTTTCCGACCGAACCGGTTGCGATTGCTGAGTGTACTGTGCTGCAGGCGGAATAACAGCAGGATGAGTTGTTTTCGATCCTGTGTCCGAACCAAGTTGTTGTAACGTTTCAAGAATGTTCGCAAATTGAGCAAGTTCCTGAAATTGCCCTTTGAGTTCGTCGTTGTTTTGCAAGAAATTTTGAACAGGTTCTTTGTTCGGTATGTCGTTCATGAGAAGTAAACCATTGTCGCCGTTTTTCATATTCATATCTTGCGTCCAATCCAATCCGGCTGATTTCATTCCGGTAATTAAATTCGATTCAAAATTTTTGAGTTTGACCTGTAACATATTAGCAAGCATTTCTCCCCGCTGTTTAAGTTGCGCAAGACCGGTCAAATCAAGTTCGCCGGATTCCGAAGTATTGTTGGGATTTTGTAATTCCATATTCAGAAGTTGCTGCATCATATTGGCAGTCGGCGAAATAGTTACAGAATCTTTCGTGTTGATTTTATCGGGCTTATTGACATTGACATTGGCATTGGCATTAACATGACCGGCATGGCTGACTTGAGAAACTCCGGTCATTTTGCCAATTTGCTCCATCGATAATCCTTGTTGGACACCGAACATATTCATAAAATTATTGATTTGCGACGTGGAACCAAGCATTGGAATTAAAAGGGTTAAAAGGGTTTTTTTGTTACAAAACGGTTAGATTCTCAATTTGGATTTTTGTAACCGTTCACGGTATTTTTTTATTATTTAATGATTTCATTGATTTTTCTTCGTCCCGATAGGGACGGTATTTTCATAACCGCAGGTCTTTGACCTGCGGTTAAAAGTCAACACATAACTCTGCCCCGCTAGGGGCAGCACTTTTTGCGTTAAATAATGTCAATAAAATCCTGCCCTTTCAGGGCAGTAATTACGGGCGGATTTGTTACCGCAGGTCGCTGACCTGCGGTTATGAAAGTTACGCCCTTATCAGGGCGAATATTGGATGACTATACATTAAAAAAAATCCGCTAAATAGCCGTGAACGGTTACGGATTTTTTAATTTGGATTCTCAATTTTCGTCCGTAAACAAAATTATGTTTTGTTTATTTTTATAATTGACATTTGATTTAAAATAATTTAAAAAAATTTCTTCTCTGTGAACTTTGTGTTTTCTGTGGTTAAATAAAAATTAAGTTACTTTAATATTTATTGAATGGAGTAAAACATTTCGTCGAATGATTTTGGAACGAAATCGCTGAGAACTTCGCAGCCTGTTTTGGTAACGAGAATATCGTCTTCGATTCTTACGCCGCCCCAATCTTTCAGATAAATTCCCGGTTCCACTGTTAAAATCATACCGGGTTTGAGTATTGTGTGATCGCCGCCGACAAATCGGGGCGATTCGTGAATTTCAAGACCAAACGAATGTCCAAGACCATGATCAAAATATTTACCGAAACCGGCATCACTAATCACCGCACGGGCAATCGCATCAATTTCGTTGCAATTTTTTCCGGGCTTTATTGCTTTAATCGCTGCATTTTGTGCTTTGAGAACTGTTTCATAAACGGTTCGGAGTTTTTTATCTTTTTTTTGAAAAATCAAAACGCGTGTCAAATCGCTCATGTAACCATTAACGATTGTTCCCCAATCGATTAGGAGATGAGATTGACCGGCGAGTTTCAATAAACTCGGCGAACCATGCGGAAGAGCCGCCCGCGAACCAACTCCAATAATCGACGGAAAACTTTTGTCTTCGGCTCCGTGCAAACGCATTTGATATTCCAAATTGTTGCGAATATCCAGTTCGGTTTGTTCCGGCGACAAAGAGGCACAGATACTGCGAAATGACCGATACGCAAGATCAATTGCTTTGCGGATCAATTGAATTTCGTTACGATCTTTGATCTGCCGTAATTCTTCCACGATATTTTGCGTTGTAACAATTTGCCACGCCGGTATGACCTGCGCAAGCCGATCACGTTTGGCAAGCGTCAATGATTCCGCTTCAATTCCGAGTGTGCCTGAGGTTGTTTTCCCAAGCACTTTCCCGACCGCATGCATCAACGGCTCATTAACAGAACGTAAATACGTTTCCAAACCGGAACATTCTTCCTCAATCTGAATCGTAAACCGCGGATCACTCAAAATAATGTCACCGGAATTCTTGATCATCAAATAAGCGTCATTGCCGGTAAAACCGGTTAAATAACGAACATTAATCGGATTGGAAATCAGAATGGCGTCAAATTGCCGGTGAATCAGGGAACGCCGAATTTTGTTACGGCGAATAAAAAATCGGTTGTTCATAATAAGAATGTTTCTGTTAGTTTAATGGAGTATTATCGGATTTAATTTATCAGATTTAATTTATTCGGATTTGATTTATTGTTCGTTTTAATTTTCGGGGTTGGCAATGGGAATGACTTTGAACGGAACTTGTTCTTCGGCATACGACATTGCCTCGTCGTTCATATCGGTAACACTAATACGAAGTTGATATTGACCGGGCGGAATTTTTTCCGGCAACAATACCCAAAGTCCGATACAATAATCACGTTTTTGACTTGGAGTTGTTTCCTGCACAGCGATATGATCGACTTTTTGCAGAACATTAGCCGCCCTGTCCCGAATTTCGTAACTCACGGTGGCACTGACATTATAACCGAGTTGTGTATGGCGAATAGTTGGATTTTCAAGTTCCATATAAAGTTCGAGTTTTTCTCCGGCGCGGCAATCTTCGTTTCGCGGTATAAAACAGCCGAAGGTGTCCCATTCCTTAACAAATTGAACTTTTCTCAATTTAATCGGACAAACTTTTCGGAGTTCCATCAAACTTTCGTCGAACCGGAAAAGAGCATTGGTGTTACGGATTCGTTGTTCCGGTATTCCGGTTTCGTCCAGAAACGCCGTGAAACCAAGCATTTGATTCGCCATAAATTCGTTAATCGGTTTGTCAACACCGAAAATCGGTTTAACCGCTTCGTTACGATTTCCCAAAAGCATTTCCAATATGCGGAGACGACCTTCATTGGCAAAAGTCCGACCGTGCGGTGTTTGCTCTATTTTGTTTCGGAGTTGATTGGCACCCATTCGCACTAATGATTCCCAATCGTTGTTGTTCAATAAATTGGGAGAAACGGAATTGTTGCCGAAATTATTAGCAAAATTGTTCGCAGAATTATTAGCAGAATTGTTACCGAAATTGTTTGCTGTTGGTTGTCCGATTTGTGTTCCGTATTGGTTGCCATACGGCGGATGATGTTCTGCACGATATTCTGCCGGATGTCCTGCCTGATAACTTGCCGGAACTATTTGCTGCTGAGTCGGAACTTGTCGGGAATGATCAAGTTGGGCGATTTTCGGATAAGCCGGTTGAGAGGAATTTTTCGGAATCCGCAACGTTTCTGTTGCTCTTTCCGTTTTTGTTTCTCTTTCTGTTGCCGTAAAAACCGAAGGCGGAAGTAATTTTAACGGTTTGCCCGAAGATGAATTATTATCGGGAACAACCGGAATTGTTTCCGATAAATCAACTGTTTCGTCCCGATTTTCCCTTGTATTTTCTCTTGTATTTTCCGCTGTATTTTCTTCTGTCGGAACAGGTTTTCGTAACCGCGAAGTATATTTTGACGACGCCGCAACCGGTGAAACAGTATTTGAATCGGTTGGTATTTTTTTCAACAAAGTTGATTTTGATGTCGGCGTTGATTTTGATGTTGATGTTGACGGCGGAAGCGGAGCAGATTCAAATTTTTCGTAATCAGCCGCATACAATTCATCTTCATCATCAGGAATTTCATGAGCGGTTGATTTTTTTAGATTCTTTGAAGAACGATCATAACGATCATTAGGGAGAATTTTATTTCGCAGGTGGAGCAAATAACTTGTTTCAAGTTCGGGCATTTCCTGCCAATTTTCATTTCGGAATTTTGTGAGGAGTTGTTCTAATTTTGTATCATCAACGCCGCGTTTTTCTTTTGGGGTTTTAGCGATTAGTTTGAGGAGTTGCCGAAAGGATTCCGAATCTCCGTTTTGCGGTTGAAGAACATTTGATTTTGCCGTATTTTTCTGCGGTTTTGGCGGTACGGACGCAACAGATTCGTCAACAGATTCGTCAATAGATTCATTGGATTCCGGTTTATTTTTGGCAAAATCAAAATTAAAAAGCATTTGCGATGCCTGAATTGATCCGGGGCGTGAAACTTTCGACGAAGACGGAAGATAAAACGCCGAAGGATTTATTGCTTTTGCCTGAGCCAAATCTGGAGTCGCGGCGGGTTGAACCTGTTGAATTTGTGGATTTTCCTGATCGGCAAGACGTCCGGTTCGTCCGGTTTCGGGCATTACGCCTTGTAAAAAATGGGCGGCTTTTGCTAAAAATTTTTCCGCCACATCGGGTTGTTGCTGCTGTTGCTGTTGTCGGGAATCGACCAACACGGTGTGTTTCTGTCCGTGCGGCGTTGCCTGGCAGCCGGAAAGGAGCAACAAAATCAAAATTATGGAACTGGAATATTTCATAGTAATGTCGTGTTGAATATATTTCGGAAACGAACTTTATCAATTTCGCAAAAATAAAACAAGTTAAAATGGGGTATTTAGCATTATTTTTTTAATTTGTTTAAGTAACCAGGTTCAACTCGGCGGGTGCGCCGAGCAATAGCGGGCGAAAACTCTTCCGGCAAAACATTGATTACCTTTGTATCTTTGCCTATTTTGTCTAATCAGAATAATACATACAAAAAAACCAAGTGCTGCGATTTGTACTGGTAAAAAATCCAACATTATTAAAATTTGCAAATCAATCAATTCGATTATTAAAGACTGGAACACTGGATTGTTCCTAATATCCGGTTGGATCGTTTTTCCGAAAATAAGCAGAAAAATTAGTATAAAGCGAAAAAACGTTAGGACAGCGTAAATATAACCCCCACAAAAGATTTTCTTAGAAGTGTAAATGACACCTCTTGGTTAAGGAGATGATCGCGTGACGAGAATTTATACGAATGTTCCGGCAATGATTGCTCGAAGTAACCTAAATCACAATATGGGTGCCCTCGAAACATCGCTGGAGCGGTTGAGTACCGGTTTCAAGATCAATAGCGGTAAGGATGATCCAGCCGGTTTAATCGCCAGTGAAATGCTCCGTTCAGATATGACCGGCATCAAAATGGCAATTAAAAATACGGAACGTGCAAATATGATGATTGCTACCGCCGATAGTGCGTTGAACGAAGTTACAAACTTGCTCAACGATATTCGCGGTCTCGTTACCGAAGCCGCCAACACCGGCGCAATGAGTGCCGAAATGATCGCCGCTAACCAATTGCAAGTGGACGCATCTCTCGACGCCATTGACAGGATTTCCGCACAAACAACATTCATGGGGCTAAAATTACTCGACGGTTCACTCGATTTCGATGTAACCGGCGCAAACCGAAATGATCTCAAAAATCTTGCCGTACATCAAGTTACTTTTGGTACGAATAAAGCCCCCGTCGATGTCAATGTTGCCGTCCAACAGGCGGCAGAAAAAGCGGCGTTGTATTACAATAATCCCGCTTTGGCGGAAGATATTGTTTTAAAATGGGGTGGAAATTACGGTTATTCAACTCAATCGTTTCAACGCGGAGCAACTGTTGCGGAAATCGCACGAGTTGTTAATGCCTCTTCCGATGCAACCGGCGTACTCGCCGAAGTTGGTTCCGATGCCATCGCCGGTACTATTTTAACCAGCAGTCTCGGTTTAAACAACGATATTATCGTTACAGCCGGAAACGCCGGTCTTAACAATGGAAATGTCGAAATCAAATATCTTAAAGGAACCTCCGATGGAATTACGGTAAAATATGAAGAGCCAATCGATAAAAATTCACCCGCTAAACTTTTGGTTTATCTTCAAACACAAGAATATAAAAACGCAATTGCCGATGATGTTGACAACACCATCTTTGACAATACTCGGTCTGTTCACGACAATAACGCCTTAAAATTTGAAGCCAATATACCGGGCGCACAGTACAACAACGCCAATATTCATTTTGTTGACGGACGTTTCACCCAATCCAATTTCGGCACTAATCAGAACAATCCTTATGGAGTCGCCGGTCATCAATATGCGTACTACAATGATGAACCAACCGTTTCCAAAGCGTTGTTTGGCGACATCAACGGCTTGAGCAATATTAGCGGTCTGAGTAACGGTGAGTATTTTACGATTCAATCCAAAGAAGCAAGTTCCACATACAATAATGTTGCCGTAACTTTCGTAGCGGATCAGACCGGAGAAGTTCCCGCCGGAAAAGCCGCACTTGCAAGATATGTAGAAAATAAAGACGATGCGGGAAATGTTACCTCAAAAACGTTGAAAATCTATTTCAAAGACGGAGCCACCATTGAACAAGTACAAGACGCTTTGAAACTTGAAGGGCATTTTGAACTTACAACTTCTGATCCTTCCATTTTGAGTACGACATTATCGGCAAACAGTGATAGTTTTGATTCCGCGTCATTCGATCCGATGGTTGGTTCGGCAGGTTACAGCAATACTCATAACAGCGGCGGTGAAGCCGGAACGTTGTTTATTGTGTTACCGTCAGACGGTACTGATCCAAGTACAAACACCTCAATTGCGGCGAATGATATTGTGGCGATGTTCGATCCTACGAATCAGGCGTCGCGCGGAAGTGAACGGGCGGCGGAATTGTTTAAGGTAACGAGAACTGTTGATAATGACGGTACAGGATTGATTCATCTTTACAAGTATGACTATACGGATTCCGACAACAATACAACCCCGCTTGAACCGAAAACGGCATTTAATCGTGCGCTGCAAGGCGGAGTTACGGGCGGCGAAGTAATCACAACGGCAGCGGAACTTGTTACTGCTCTTAATAATTCGGCTTATTGGGGAATGTCGATGTGTCCTGAATTGATTGCCGAACTTGCCGGTTACAACGCCAAAGGAGACTATTACGATGCAACAACGCCGCCGGTAATTACCGCAAAACTCGCACCGGGTAATTTTGGTAATCAAGTTGTTGCCTCATTTGAAGAAGTCGCTTATTACGGTAATCCCAATGAAGGAAACGCTCTTCAATTTCTCGGTGAAAAAAATTCGCCGAATATCCGTTTTGTGGCGGAACCGGGCAACAAAGAACTTTGGGTTGATCGGACAACGGTTCCCGACAAATTGGATTTTGCCCGTGCTGTTTTGACGGCACAAGATCCCAAAGCGAGTCTGATTATTACCGCCAACGAAAAAGGCGAGAATTACGACGATATTCAAATTGTTTATAAACGTATTAGCGAAAATCCCGATAGTCCGTATGATCCTGATGATCCGGCGGACGGTCTTGATCCGAACCGCAAAAAAGGTTGGGTCGAATACGATCCGGGGAAATCATACGCCGAAGCCCAAGCAACTTTCAAATCAGCAGACGGTTACGATATTGCCAATTCCGCTTTTTATGTTACGGCAACAGAACGCGGTGATATGTTCAATAACGTACCGGTTCTCATGACCACGAGCGATACGCAATCGGAAGCGGTCAAAGTTATTTTTGATACTAAAACAAGTCAACTTCGTGTTTCGCTTAACAGTTCGATGGTGGCTCCGCCGCCGACAGACGATACTACTAGTTCAGCCTGGTATCCGCAGATTACGGCGAAAGATGTGATTGCGGCGATTAACAACGCTGATCTTGGTTTTACTGCGGCGTTGTCGTATTCGCAGAATACATCGAAGATGTACGATTTATCGAAACCGACTAATCCTGCTGATGTTCCACCGCCGACTCAACCGTATGCAGATCTTCTTGATTCCAACGGCAATCGTTATCCTGCTGCGTACAATGACGGAAGCGGAACGTTTGAACATATCGGGCTTAAAGTGAATCAATTCACGGAAGTTGCCAACACAAAGGAAACCGGCGGACATCTTCGCGGAACGGTAACTGTTTGGATGACGGATCAAGAAATAGTTGATGAGTCGGGCGATGTTACGACGCGACCACCGAATGCCAATGATGCGGCATTGTTATTGAATACGGATCAGGTTGTCGGCAAAATGTTCAATACCCGGGCTTATTCTTCAGACCCGGAATCGGGTACCGGAGATATTGATTTTGTCAAAGACGGTCCGATTGTAACATCCGGCGGGCTTGTTGAAAAAGGAGCGATTACGGTTCATCTTGTTACGGATGAAAAAGGTCTGATTCAAACAACGGCTGCTGATTTAGCGGCATGGTGGGATTTGCAAGACCCGAAAACGGTTGATCATATTAGTGTCAGTATTGTTCGTCCTGCCGGTGCTCAATGGGACGAATGTAATGATCCTTACGGAAAAGGATTGTTGGCGCCGACGGTTTCGAGAGGCGAATGTGATGAATGGATTATCAATGATATTCAATTTGTCGGTTGGAACGATAATATTGAGCAGCAACATCTTGTGTTGACCAAAGCGAAGGGAACGATGACATCCGACAACGGAATCAACGCTTCTTATGATTTGGTTGCCAAACAAAACGGACCGGAGTTTAACGGATACACGATTGTTTATGCTGACGATAGTACAGTTACGGGGCTTTATGCCGACAATTATGTTGAAGGTTCGGGGGCGAATCCGTGTGATGAAGTCGAATACACAGGTTTGGACAAGGATGATTGTGATAATCCTATTACGCCGATAACGACTTCATCGAAAGGCATGAAACTTGAATTGGATTCAAATCTCAAAACAATTACGATTCATCTTCGTGCGGGAATTACGACTGCTTATGATATTGAGCAATTGATTGAGAATGATCCGCAGACGAAGAACATTTTTGAGGTGTTGCAACATGGGGACGGTTCGAAAGTTGTATCGATGCAGGATGATACATTGCTTACCAAAGACGGGGCGTTACCGGCGGGCGAGTTGAACGGGGCAAAACTTTTATTTGGAGCGGACGCCAGTGCGTATTTCCTGATTTTCAAGTCGTTGGAATATGGCAGTGATCAGTTTGTTGATGTTCAGGCGACCGGAGCGAAGGATGGCAAAACAACATTTTCTTTGACGGATAAAAACGGTAACATTACGGAAAAAGTTTATGGTCAAGATGTGAAGGCGTTGGTCAACGGGGTTCAAGCGGTGGGAAGAGGGCTTGATGTTTCTTTGAATACGCCGACACTTTCGTTGGAAATGACGCTTGACGAAGCGGCGGGAACAACTCAACAATACACGACTTCGTTTTCGATAACCGGCGGCGGTGCAACTTATCAGATTGGTTCCGATGTTGTTTCCAACCAACAGATTACGCTTGGTATTCAAAGTGTGAACACGGTCAAATTAGGCGGTGCGTCTGGAAAAATGTATCAACTTCGCAGTGGTCAGGATGCTTCATTGACAACGGACACGAACAAGGCATTCCGAATTGTCGAGGAGTCGATACTTGCTATTACGTCGATACGTGGGCGGTTGGGAACGATGCAGAAGGCAACTTTTGAAACGAATATCAATGTTCTCAATGACACATTGGAGGCGATTACGGAGGCGGAGAGTCAGATTCGCGACACTGATTTTGCCGAAGAAACTGCGAATCTGACGCGTGCGCAAATTCTGGTTCAATCGAACATCAGCACGTTAGGTATTGCGAACCAGATTCCAAACTACATGCTCGGACTGCTTCAATAGTTGAAAGTTGAGAGTTGATAGTGGAGAGTTTCGCAATGCGGAATTATTATTGATTGGTAGGCAACCTTTCGCCGCAAAGGTCGGTCGGCGTACTCGCCGACAGTGAACCTTTTTTCGGATGGAACTCAAAACAACCTCATTCTCGCCTGATTTTTCTTAACAAAACAACCTCATTACCTCATGATGATTCTTTTTTAATGAGATAATGGGAACTTCTAAAAACCTAATTTTTATTTGAAAAATCGTTTGCAAGTCCTTATTTTTTAAGGATACAATTTTTAAGAAACAAGGTTTTTAGAAGTTCCCTAATGAGGTTGTTAAAATAGGCAGTTACGGTAAAAAAGTCGCCTACTTGTTAAAAGTAAAATTATAATATAAACTAGATCATGTATTAGGTTATAAACATATTACTTGAGGAGTATTTTTATATGAATAATGAAATTTGTCAGCTTTTTGAGGATAAAAGCCTCGTTTCAAGGATTAAAATCAAATTACCCCAACTTTTTCAATTAGCGGAATTGGAAAGTTCGAGGGCAGGAAAAATTGGAATGGAAGTAGGTACTGTTCGAGAAAAGATTATTAGTGCACTTCTAATATACAAATTTGGAGAAGAAAATGTCGAGACTGAATTCACAACTAAAGCGGAAGTAGATGTAAAATTATTTGGGAATCCAATTTCTATCAAAACAATTACCGGAAGAATTCCAAGTGGTGTAAAATTGATATGGACTGTTGATCATCAAAAAGCATTAGAATTTAGTAGTAAATATATCCCAAGTTGTGATATGATCTTTGTCCAGATAAATTGGGATAATGGCGGTGGTTTTTATTATATCAGCAAAGAGATTCAAACTAAAACATTAGAATTGAT
>JAISNF010000301.1 GCA_031276415.1 Planctomycetaceae bacterium | reverse complement strand
CCCTTTCAGGGCGTTTTAATATTTGGACACAAACCCGCCGCGTTGCGGCGGGCTGGCTTGTATTGCCCTTTCAGGGCGTAGGAAAATATTATCATTAACCGTTGCAACCGTCCGCCGGATGGTTGCCTACCAATTAACTATTTTTTTAACCTTTAACCCATTTATTAAACAATGAACAACAATCATTCAGTTTCGATTCCTCCAGATGTAATTGCTCAGGCATTGGCACAAGCAGAAGCGTTGCGTCAACTCCTTGCTCCTTACATCACACCACTCACGCCAACCCAACGGCATACCATCGCCAAAATGGGGGATAAAACCTTTGCTTTTGTCGAAAAGGCATACGAGTTGGCACAGAGTAACCCCGAATTTGTTCCGCCATTCCTTAATATGCCGGAATTTGCGATTGATTTTTCGGATGCGAATAATCTTGAGCCGTTATTTGTGGCGGTTGAACAACTCCGTTCCGGTGTTGACGATACTCAAATGCTTGCCGGAAGTGAAGCATACCACGCCGCTCTCGTCTATTACAATTCCGTCAAAGAAGCCGCAACACAAAATGTTGCGGGAGCCAAAGCGGTTTACGATGCTCTCCGTGTTCGTTTTCCGGGCAAAAAACGCCGTCCCGATCCAGAAGTAGTGGAGAGTTGAGAGTGCCGCAAAGCGGAATTATTGCTCAAAACGCTTGTAATTCCTCTTTTTTAAGTCCAACGCCGGCTCAAAAAGACCCAACGTTGGGACAAAAAGACTCAACGTTGGTTCAAAAAGACCCAACATTGGGACAAAAAGACTCAACATTGGGACAAAAAGACCCAACGTTGGTTCAAAAAGACCCAACGTTGGGACAAAAAGACTCAACGTTGGGACTAAAAGACCCAATGTTGGGACAAAAAGACCCAACATTGGGACTAAAAGACCCCAATTTAGTTGAAAGTTGAGAGTGGTTAGTGGATAGTTTCGCAATGCGGAATTATAACCACAACGTCAATAATTCCGCATTGCGAAACTATTCACTATTAACTATAAACTATTCACTAAAATTACGTCGTCAACCTTTTAAAATATTACAAAACAAATTACAATATTACAAAATATCAATCCTGTAACTACTAAAACTTATAATTGTTTAGTGATAAATAAGTGAAACTGTTGCTGAATGGTTATAAAAAATTTTTAACCCTTTAACCTTTTACATTGTGAGGTAAAAATGCTGCGAATATTATTAACGTTAATTGTTTTTCTTTCGGCTGGTTTGTTGTTTGCGGGACAAGAAACGGTTTTTGTTGCGTTGTCAGGTAATGATACCAATGACGGTTTGTCCGAAGTCAACGCTGTTGCAACAATTGCTAAAGGACTTGAAATTGTTCGCAATAAAAACATCAAACATCTGTCCATCAAAGGTAAACACCGAATCGAAACTCCCATTGTCTTAACACCACAAGATTCCGGACTTGTTGTAACAGGTCATGGAATTATTGACGGAAGCCGAATAATTACCGGTTGGAAACCATATCAAAACGGTATTTGGCAAGCCGAAATTCCTGAAGTTAAAGAAGGAAAATGGTCGTTCCGCCAAATTTATGTCGGCGGTGAACTTCGGCATCGTGCCAAAACTCCCAACGAAGGTTTTTACCGTGTTGCCGGCTGTCCCGAAGGAACACCGAAAACTGTTAGTTATCACACAGATTGTCAATCCTTTGAATTCAAACCGAATGATATTAATCCGAATTGGAAAAATATCGACGATGTTGAGGTAATTGTTTATTATTTTTGGAGCGATAATCATTTGCCGATTGAATCTATTGATACGAAAAAAAATATCGTCCGTTTTAAATATAAAGGCGGTAAAACTTTCACCGATGATTTTTCCGAAAAAGGAGCAAGATATATTGTCGAAAATGTTTTCGAAGCCCTTGATCAACCCGGCGAATGGTATCTTGATAAAGTTGCCGGAATCATTTATTACATGCCGAAAGAAGGTGAAAATCTGAACGAAATTGAAGTTGTTGCCCCGTTTGCCAAAGAACTTTTGCGAATTGACGGCAAACCGACAGATAATAATTATGTGTCCGGTGTTACGTTACAAAACATGTCGTTTCAATATTGTCATTTCGAATTTCCGGCGGGCAAAGTGAATGACAGTCAAGGTTCTGCGGAAGTTACCGCTGCTGTTCATCTGACCGGTGCAAAAAATTGTACGTTTACGGAATGTACGTTTTCAAATCTCGGAACTTTTGGAATGGAGTTGAAATCCGGTTGTTCCGCCGTCAATATTACAAAATGCCGTTTCGAAAATCTCGCCGCCGGAGGAATCCGTATCAATGGCGGAGGATCCGGTTCCAATCCGTTGACACATACGAAAAATAATATCATTTCGCAAAACGAAATTGCAAATTATGGACAGATTTATCCGTCGGCGGTCGGCATTTTCGTACAACACTCTTACGGAAACAATATTTCCCGAAATCATATTCATCACGGTTATTACACGGGAATTTCAGTTGGTTTGTTTTATGGTTATGGTCGAAGTGTTTCCCGTGACAATATTGTAGAATACAATCATATTCATCATATCGGTCAAGGCTTATTGTCCGATATGGGAGCGGTTTATACGTTAGGATTGTCACACGGAACAATTATTCGAAACAATTTGATTCATGATGTTGACGCCCACGGATATGGCGGTTGGGGAATCTACAATGACGAAGGTTCCGCCGGAATTTTGATCGAAAAAAATATTGTTTACAATACGAAATTTGCTTGTTACGATATGAACTACGGCAGGGAAATTACAATTCGCAACAATATTTTTGCGTTGGGACAAAAGGATCAAATTAGTCGAACACGCGGTGAAAAACACATGAGTTTGTTTTTCGAGAACAATATTGTTTACTGGAAAGAAGGAATATTATTCAAGGGCGATTGGAAAGATGAAACGTACAAATATTATGTGAATCCGAACAAACCTGAAGGTAGTGATTGGAAATGGAACTTCGAATCAAACTGGAATGTTTTTTACAACCCGAATCTAAAACTTGAAGAAGTCAAGTTTGACGGTGTTTCATTTGATGATTGGAAAAAACGCGGTCATGATAAAAATTCCATTTATGCTGATCCGATGTTCGTGGATCCGGAACATTTCGATTTTCGTCTCAAACCGGAATCGCCCGCACTAAAACTCGGATTTGAAGAGATTGATTTAAGTCATGTTCCAGGTCAATAATATTGTAAATTATCTATTTATTGTGTTTGGTATTGGGGACACAAACCCGCCGCATTGCGGCGGGCTGAAATTGCCAATAACAACCTCATTTCTACCTAATTTAACAACAAAACAACCTCAGTAGCCCAAATCGATATATTTCTCACATCTGACAATTTGGTTTTCGTTTTTGGAGAAGATCAACAGATTTTAACGAGACCAACAGGATTGACAAATGGAATTCCGCTTGCGAAACTATTAACTATTCACTACTAACTATTAACTCAAT
>JAISNF010000482.1 GCA_031276415.1 Planctomycetaceae bacterium | reverse complement strand
ACCAAATTGAAACAACTACCCAATGGCAATCGGTTCTCTCAACAAGATTGCATTACACCTTAATTTTCTCCGAAGCCGAAGAAGCAAAACACATCCTGTTACAAGGGGCTTGGGTCAATCCAAGAATGCAAAACGGTCCCTGGAGTGAACAAATTCGTGAACTGATCAATTAACCGTCAACCCTTTTCGTCCGCAGATTACGCAGATAGACGCAGATTGTTTCGTAACTTTTTTTCATCTGAAATGTGATTTGTATAATGTTACAATGCGGAATTATAAACGTTTTGGTAATAATTCCGCTTGCGAACACTATTAACTATTAACTATTAGCATTACCTTTGTACTCGAATTTTCACACAGACCGATTACATTTAATTATTGTAATCGAAAAACATTAACACAGGAGAACCTAAACCATGCGTTTAATTTCAATTTTTTTAGTAACTTTTTTTGCGTTGAAAAACCTTAACCCAATGTTGAAAAACCTTAACCCAATGTTGAAAAACTTTAACCCAATGTTGAAAAACTTTAACCCAATGGAGAAAGCGATGCGTTTGATTTTAATTTCTTTACTAACATTTTTTGTTTTGACATTTTCCGTTCAAGCCCAGCAGATAGACACTTCGGCGGATCGTGTCAATGTGGATTTACAAATTCCGCTCAAAAAGATCGGGACATTGAAACAACGGAATAGCAATGAAGTTTCGGCTTCACGTTGGTCACTTGGTTGTGAAGTGTTGGATCGGGATTACACCGATTATCACTCTTACAAAGAATATCTTGTACCGCTCGGTATTAAGAAACTTCGGCTTCAAGCCGGTTGGGCAAAAACAGAAAAGAAACAAGGTGAATACGATTGGGCTTGGCTCGATTCCATCGTTAATGATGCCCACGCTCGCGGGCTTCAACCTTGGCTTCAAACTTCATACGGAAATCCAATTTATTCCGGCGGCGGAGGATCGAATCTCGGTAATAAAATTCCAGATTCCGATGAAGGTCTTGCTGCTTGGGATCGTTGGGTCGAAGCAATGGTTTCGCGTTACAAAGATAAAGTCAACGAATGGGAAACCTGGAACGAACCAAATGGAGGGAACAAACCGGAATCTGTTGCGTATTTCAATATTCGTACAGCAAAAAGCATCCGAAAAATTCAACCGGATGCAAACATCGCCGGTTTGAATCTTGCCGGAACCGATTTTAATTATGCGGACAAGTTTTTCAAAATACTTGCCGATGAAAAAGCATTTGACCTTTTCAATTCCTTCACCTATCATCCTTATTCACGGAATCCCGATGATACTTGGGACAGTACAATTGCACTTGAAAGGACATTACGAAAATATAATGCGACCATTCCGCTTCGGCAAGGCGAAAACGGTTGTCCTTCGAGTTTCAATATTACTCATGCTCTTCAACATCATTATTGGACGGAATTATCTCAGGCGAAATGGTTTTTGCGACGAAATATCGGCGACTTGGGACATAATCATGATACACAAGTTTTTGCGATTATCGATATGTGTTATCCGCCCGAAGTAACAACGTATGGATTGCTTCGGTCTGATCGTTCCAAAAAAGTTCTCGGTGTTAAAAAAGCATACTATGCGGTTCAAAATGCCGTTTCCATGTTTGATGATCGGGTAACCCCCATTCTTCACGCAAAAATTGAAACAACCGCCCAACACCGTCGGGCTGTTACATACGCTTTTCGCGACAAAAACACAGAAGCACGGCTCATTGCGATTTGGTTTCATCTGGCGATACCGTCCGATACCAATGAGTTGAAACCGACGAAAATTGTTATTGAACAGGGTAAACTCAAAAATCCGGTCTATGTCGATCTTCTGACCGGCGGAGTGTACGAAATTCCAAAGGAACAATGGAACGATGACGGTAATCAACAAATATTCAACGATATTCCGGTTTACGATTCACCGGTTTTGATTGTCGATCAGTCGTTGGTCATTATGAATCCTCAATAAACAAGATTATTAAACTAATCAATCAAATATCAATAACAGAAAATGCAATTTCATAATAAATCGGTTCTCGTAACAGGTTCAAGCCGCAATACGGGACTTGGTATTGCGGCGGCATTTTTGCGGAAAGGAGCAACCGTGTTTCTGAACGGTTCCAGTACGGAAAGTACCGCCGCTGCCGCCAAAATATTAAAATCACAAGGTTTTGAACAGTTCATCGAAATTCCGTGCGATATTGGTAATCCAGCCGCCGTTGAAAATATGTTTGACCGCATCACACAAGAAAACGGTCATTTAGATATTCTGGTCAATAACGCCGTCCATCTTGGTTGCGGACCATCGTTTATCGAAACACCGTTACAACTTTTTGAAGATGTTTTTCGTACTAATTTATTGGGAACAATTTGTGTTTCGCAACAGGCGGCAAAAACAATGATCGCTCAGGGACACGGCGGAACAATTATTCATATCGGTTCAAACACCTCAACCCGTGCGCTCCGAAATCGTGTTGCTTATTGTACAAGTAAAGGCGGTATTGACGCAATGACACTTGCAATGGCACTTGATCTTGCGCCTTACGGTATTCGTGTCAATTGTGTTGCCGCCGGTTATATTCGTACAGATCGCTGGGAAACACTTCCGCAACAAACAATTCAACGCCGGCGTCAGAATATTCCGCTCGGAAAAGAAACAACCGCCAATGATATTGCCGAAACAGTTTTATTCCTCGCCTCCGATGCCGCACAAAATATCAATGGAATACGAATCGTTATTGATGGCGGTTGCTCCGCGCAACATTTACCCGCCGATGTTGATTGCTGACCGTTGCGTAAATCATACAATAATTCTTCAATTCTCCCGACCCGCAAAATACAGACTCAGAACTTGCGCAAAATAATTAGAAAATTGCGTAAAATTATTATTGTTGTTTATATCAACCAATCTATAATAAAATAATTGGGAACTTCTAAAAACCACAAATTTATTTTTATTAACCATGAGGACACAGAGGAAATTTTTAAATTTCAATCTTAACCCCGCCAGGGGTGTGATGTGCATAACCGTAGGTGTAGCGAAG
>JAISNF010000223.1 GCA_031276415.1 Planctomycetaceae bacterium | reverse complement strand
CTGATGAGATTATGTCAAATGATATTGATTTTGCCGATGAAATCGGTATTTCAGACGCAACGCTTCGTAATTGGCAACGGCTTGGCGTGTCGGAAAAAGAACACAATAAAAAATTACGTTCCAGAGCGAATAAACGCCAATCACAACGAAAATTTAAACCGGAAGAATATTCCGATGATGAATCGGTATTTTGTGAAATTGACCGATATATTAGTTATGTTACAAAAAACGACATTAATCTTTCCGATACATTATATCTTGTCGCGTCTAATATTACGGAACTCAAAAATAATCCGGTTTATCAAAATGAAATGGAATTTTGGTATCAGGAAATAGGCAATATTCCCAAACAACATATTGATTGGTTTACAAAACATCCGTTAAAAATCGCCAATGGAGATATTCTCGGATTGTTTTATCAATCGCTTCTTACAGAAGGGCAGAAATCGGTAGTTGGTTCTTATTACACACCGTCATCAATTGTCAGGGAAATCGTCAGCGAATATGCAACAGCGCAAAGTAAAATTCTTGATCCGTCATGTGGAACAGGTCAATTTTTACTGGAAGCGGCAAATGTTGTTAGCAACCCTAATTTTTTGTACGGAATTGATTCTGATCCGCTTGCCGTGCGACTTTGCCGAATAAATCTTTTACGCAAATTTCCAAATATGAATTTTGAACCGAAAATTTATTGTGCAGATACATTATCGGATTTTCATACAAAAATGCTGTTAGATACACATGATACAAAAATTCCAACAAATTATTTTGACTTGGTAATGACAAATCCGCCATGGGGAGGACATCTCAATCCACAAAAGAAGAACACTTTAGCGAAACAATTTCCCCAAATTGTTTCTGGTGAAACGTTTTCCTATTTTCTAGTACAGGCAAGTCGGTTGGCTAAGCAATCTGGACATGTTTCTTTTTTGTTACCAGAAGCGATTTTAAATGTTAAAGTTCATGAAGACATTCGTCAATTCCTTTGTGAGAATACGCAAATTTTGAATGTCGTCAATTTAGGACGCATTTTTAGCGGAGTTTTTACATCTGTTATTCGGCTTGATTTTTATAATAAACCGCCGAAACAAAAACAAAATGAGAAACAAGTTTTTGCAATTCATCAAACCAATAATGACCGATGTCTTTTAGATAAAATTGATTCGTTACCGAAAACGGTATTAAAAAATTATGCTCAATTTGCACTTGGAATTGTTACAGGAAATAATGAAAAACATATTTTAACATCTCCCAAACCAGGTAGTGAACCTGTTTTTCGCGGAAAAAATGTTGAACCGTTTGTATTGAAACCCAGCAAGGAATATATTGTTTTTGCGCCGGAACAATTCCAGCAAGTTGCTAAAGAAAAATTGTATCGTGCGGAAGAAAAATTGATTTATCGTTTCATTTCCAAAGATATTATTTTTGCTTATGATAATCAAAAACGATTAACGTTAAACAGTGCTAACGTTTTGATACCTGATATTCCGGATTATCCGATTAAGGCGTTAGTTGCAATTCTTAATTCAGAGGTCATGCGGTTCGTCTATCGAAAAAGATTCAACACGATTAAAGTGTTACGAGGAAATCTGGAGGATTTACCGATTCCGCTTTTGTCAGACCGTGAAAAAAAAGAATTGGTAATGTTGACGGATAACTTTATTGAAACTTATTCTGTAAATTTGATAAACAATATCAATCGGATTATTTTTTATCACTACAATTTGAATGAAAAGGAGATAAAATACATCACTAATTTTTTGACAACATCGTGAACTATGGAAATACTAAAACAAAAATTTGACAAACTGATAAAAAGATTGTCATTGGAAAATCGACGAGATTTAAAAACTCGCCTCGAAAATCTTGTGTCGGTTTATCCGTTCAATGAATATGAGTTTATTATTTCAACATTACTAGGACTAAGAAAAATCACGCTTGACGATTATTATCAGATTCGTGATGAATATTTGGACAGAAATATGTTTTTGTATATTTTTGAAATATCCTCACCTCGTACTTTTGGCGAACAATGGGCTCAAGGACATTTGAAAGAGTTGGTACCAAAATTGAAACATCCGAACAAAACAATTGATCCAAACTATTCAGGGCAATACGATTTGGTGTTAGAAATAAATCAACAATTGATTCGTATTGAAGTGAAAGCATCAAGAGCGGTCAATACAGATGAAGATGCTCCACTTTATATCAAAGCATTATCATACAATTCAAACAAACGGTTCGTTATGAATTTCCAACAGGTTAAACCTAATTGTTGTGATGTTTTCGTTTGGATTGCGGTTTGGCGTGACCAAATTCGATATTGGATTTTGTCATCAGATGAAGTAAAATCGAACAAATATTATTCCAAAGGACAACATCGTGGCAATCAAGGTGAAGGACAACTTCATTTCAAAGACGATAATATTTGTGAATTTGATGATTTTTTAGTTCCCTCTGATAAACTGCAAATAAAAATTATTGATGCATTTAAGAGACAATACAGAGAAAAATAAAAACTATTTAACCTTTATTTTAACGGTTAAAAGATTTATCAATAAAATTTGTGTATTTACGTACTGACACGAAAAAATGTACAGAATATTGTATGAATGAAAAAAATATAGGCGTTTTATTGTGGAATGGATTGGAACGATTTTTTTATTTATTATGAGATACGATGAGTGATTTTTTTCAAATAAATTGTCCTTTTTGTGGCAGTAAGTTGAATGCTAAGGTCAATTTGATTGGGCAGACTCGAAATTGTCCGAAATGTAAGGAAGCGGTTTTGATTCGGCGTGAGTTACAACAAACGCCGATTATTGTGAACGAGCCGTCTATTGTTCCGGTTCAGACGGGACCAACTTTCAATGACGGAACTAACCAAATTGAAAACTTGCCGGAACAATTAGAATTTCGTAATCGTTATTTAATTATTGGAACAGACCGAGTTGTTGCGATATGGGAAAGCGGGAAAGGTTGGCAGGTTAATGTCGGCAATGGTTTTGGATCGGCAAAACGAAATTTTTCGGCGATTCCTGATCAGGGAAGTTTTGTACTGATTGAATTGGTTATTGCTACGAATGGTATTCCGTCGGGGGTGCATATTTTTAATATTTCAATACGTGGGGCGTTGACTTCTCTTTTTCGTGACGAAAGTGAAATTCTTCACAAGGTTGATTGTGTTGGTACGTTGACGAAGAATCAAAAAAAATTGTTACTCAATTATTTACGTCAAAATTTCATGTTTGAAGTTCTTACCGAAGCCCGTGAAGTTGTTACATTCCTCAGCGATTCCTGACCGCAATATCATCTGAAAAAAAAAAAAATTACCCCACAATTAATTGAAACAACAACATACCTTTTTTCTCCAAAAAATTTCGTAATCGTTCACTCCAATTTACTCAGAGTAGCATCGGCGTAACTAAAAACGAAGATAAAGCTAACTTCTTGCTATAAAGGTTACTACTTTGTACAAATTTGCGTGAATGGTTACTTATTTTTTTTACGAAAAATTGTAAATTTGGTGGTATTTCGACGATTGGGAAAAATGAAACTTAAAAAATATCCAATAGTAACACAAACGGTACAGCCAATAGCAGAGTAAAGAAAAAAATGAATGTTCGTATAATGGACAATAATCCACAAAACGATTGCACTTCCAATTACTCCGGTAATGGCTCCAATACTTCCTGTACGTTTAGTAAACATCGCGAGAATAAATAAACCACTTAATCCTCCAACCAATAAACCAGTAATGGCAAAGAATGAATCCCAAAGTGAACGAATATGAAACATTGTCAGGACAATCGCAGTTCCTGTTCCGAAAATTCCTAAAGAAAGTGTGAAAAACCGAGCCAACCAAAGCCGTGAAGAATCACTGCTTTTTGGAAAAAACCTAGCGTAAAGGTCAATTACCCAAATGGATGCAACACTATGAATTGAACCATCAAAGGTTGACATCGCAGCAGCGAAAATTGCAGCAATTATCAATCCGGCAAGTCCTGGTGTTGTCAATTCAACGGCGATGTAATACGGAACAATACCATCCACATCTAAGGTCGGATTAAGTGCGGTAGGATTCATTTTGAAAAAAACATACAGTGCTGTTCCAAACAAAAAAACAAGAATCGCCCAGGGAATTGACAGAAGGACATCACCCCAAAGTGAACGTTTTGCCGCATGATCACTTGATGTGGTCAAATAACGTTGCACAATTGCCTGATCTGATGTCAAACTACCGAATCGTGTAAAAAAATTACCGACCAGAAGAACCCAGACACAAGCAATTGCCGGATCAAACGTAAGGTTCCCCAACGCAAATTTTCCGTCATTCCATGCGATTTCATAAAAAGTGTTAAGACCACCGTCAATGCCAATGAAAATTGTTAGAACACAAAGAATCATACCGCCAATCAACAGCAGTGCCTGAACAACATCAATCCAAATTACCGCCTCAAGCCCCCCCATAAAAGTATAAACTGTACAGATAATTCCCATAAGGAGAATACAAATTTTAGGATCAATTCCTGTTACGGCAACTAACGCAAGTGCCGGTAAATACAGAACAATTGCCATACGTCCAATTTGCATTATACTATAAATAAACATGGCGAATATCCGAACAGTCCAATGAAAACGAAACTCCAGATATTCGTAGGCACTG
>JAISNF010000214.1 GCA_031276415.1 Planctomycetaceae bacterium | reverse complement strand
TAATGAATAATAGTGCAAGAGATATTTTGTAATTATTTAAGGAAACTTCTAAAAAATACAAATATATTTTTATTTAACACTGATAAACTTGTCCGCAGATTACGCAGATAATCACAGATTGTTTTAAATTTGTCCGCAGATTGCGCAGATAATCGCAGATGATTTTTAAATATAAAACAAATCATCTGCGATCATCTGCGAAATCTGCGGATAAGTTTATCAGTATCTTCTGTGGTTAATAAAAATATATTTGTGGTTTTTAGAAGTTCCCTTGAATGTGTTTATGAAAATGGGATAATAAAATGCGAAATCGCCAATCGTATTAAGTTAATGGCATCATGTTTTGTCCCGAAAAAGACGGCGTAACGTCAAATATTGGGAGTTCCAATTCTGTTCCTATTAATCTTTTCCTAATTATTATGTTATGATTTGGCTATTTTTATAGAACAAACGTTTATCGAACAAATGTTTTTTATTTATCAATGACACCCGAAGTAATACTTTATACAGATGGAGCATGCAGCGGTAATCCCGGACCCGGCGGTTGGGGATTTATCCTGCGCCACCCCAAAAGCGGTAAAGAAATAGAACGCTCCGGCGGTGAAGCAACCACAACAAATAACCGAATGGAAATGCTCGCCGTCATCGAAGGTCTTAAAGCACTCACAAGACCAACCAGCGTTGAATTAGTTAGTGATTCAAAATATGTTCTGCAAGGACTCAAAGAATGGATGCCACGATGGAAAGCAAACGGCTGGAAACGGAAAATACACCAATCCTCGCCCGCCCTCAAAAATATCGAACTTTGGCAAGAACTCGATCAACTCGTTTCTAAACATCAAATTAAATTTACACACGTAAAAGGTCACAACGGACATCCCGAAAATGAACGCTGCGATAAACTCGCCGTCAACGCCGCAAAACAATTCAATGTTAAATAAATTGTTAAATCGTACAGTAAATCGCTTGCGGCATTTTCCATTTCCATTCCCATTTCATTTCATTTTTTACAATCATCAACTCCCTCAATTTCTCCAATTTTCCCAATTTTCCGCTAAAAAACTAACCCCGTAACTGAAAATGATTCGTACTGAAGATTTAACAAAACAATACGACAAATTATTTGCTGTCAAAAATCTTAGGTTGAACCTTGTTGCCGGTGATTTATTTGGTTTTATCGGACCAAACGGTTCCGGTAAAACAACAACAATGAAAATTCTTGCTACATTGCTCCAACCAACTTACGGTGAAGCCTACGTTTGTGAAAAGTCCATCTACACACATTCCAAAGAAATTCGGCGTTTGATCGGTTATATGCCGGATTTTTTCGGTGTTTACGATGATATGAAAGTCATTGAGTATCTCGAATTTTTCGCGGCTGCGTACCGGATTAGCGGGGACAAGCGGAAAAAAGTTTGCGATGAAATGCTTGAATTGGTCGATCTCGGTTACAAACGGGAGGCTCTTGCGACCAGTCTTTCACGCGGAATGACGCAACGGCTCGGTCTGGCTCGTGTTTTGTTACACGATCCGCAGGTTCTGCTGCTGGACGAACCGGCAAGCGGTCTCGACCCAAGAGCAAGAATAGAAATGCGCGAGCTCCTTAAACGTCTCGGCGGACGCGGTAAAACAATTATGGTTTCTTCACATATCTTGCCGGAATTAGCCGATATTTGTAACAAAGTCGGGATTATTGAACGCGGCGAACTGCTGGTCAACGCCGATGTTGCCGAAGTGATGCGGCGAGTCCGTGATCATTTGGTTATCAATATTGATCTTGTAAACGGTCTGGAAGAAGCCGCCAAACTTTTGGAACAACATAGTTCAATTAATCGTGTCGAAATTCAAACGGTTGCCGGTAAACCGATTATTCGTATTTCGATGGATAAAGATAAAGGACTGGACGATTATTGTGATTTGCCAACGCTGTTAGTGGAACACGGCTTCAAAATCCGGTCGTTCAAAGAAGATGAAATCAACCTCGAAACCGCCTTCATGACTTTGACAAAAGGAATCACCGCATAAAATAACAGGTAATTTCTAATAACCGCTTTTTATTTAACCACAGATTATTTAACCACAGATTATTTAACCACAGATTATTTAACCACAGATTATTTAACCACAGATTATTTAACCACAGAGAACACAGAGTTCACAGAGAAGAAAATTTTTTTAAATTATTTTAGATCAAAAGGCAAATATTAAATAACGTTTGGATTCCAATTAAAAATTTCCTCTGTGCTCTCTGTGTCCTCTGTGGTTAATAAAAATAAATACGTCCGCAGATGACGCTGATGAGCGCGATTGTCTTTTGAGAATACGAAACAACAAAATAGACAAACAATTTTTTTGTTTTAATTTTATTTTTATTTCATATTTTCGTTGTTATATTTTTTAAAAAATCATCTGTGCTTATCTGCGTAATCTGCGGACAATTTTAAAAAACAATCTGCGATAATCAGCGTAACATGAAAATTCTTTCGGTTGAATTGGAAAATCTTAATTCGTTGGTCGGAAAAACAAAAATTGATTTTACCGATCCGTTGTTTGCGTCAAGCGGAATTTTTGCGATTGTGGGACCAACAGGTTCCGGTAAAACCACTATTCTTGATGCAATTTGTCTTGCTCTTTTCGGCAGAACTCCACGCCTAAAATCAATCAGCCAAAGCGAAAACGAAATTATGTCACGCGGAACAGGTTTTTGTTCCGCCGAAGTTGTTTTTGAAACGAATAGAAATGGGACATTTCTTTGTTCGTGGTATCAACAACGAGCCAATAAAAAACCGGACGGAAATTTGCAAAAACCGAAACACGAAATCGCCGAACCTTCCGGTAATGATTCCGGCAATAATTCCTGTAACAATTCCGGCAGCGAAACAACATGGAAACCGATTGAAACAAAATTATCAAAAGTTACGCAAATTGTTGAAGAGAAAACCGGTATGAATTTTGATCGTTTCACGCGGTCAATGCTTCTTGCACAAGGCGATTTTGATAAGTTTCTTCAAAGCGATGCCAAAGACCGTTCGGAAATTCTGGAACAAATTACCGGTACGGAAATCTACGGCGATATTTCGCGGAAAGTCCACGAGCGGAACAAAGAAGAACAAAATAAACTTCAATTAATCGAAACGGAACTTCGCGGAATGACGGTTTATAATATTGAAACAATTGAAGAAAAACGGGCAATTCGCAATCAACTTAAACAAACTATTGAAACAACTGAAAAACGTCTCCGCGAATTAACGCAACTTCAGCAACATTTTGAACGAATCGCCCGTCTGGAAAATGAAGCACAAAAACTTGAGGAAGAATGGAAAACATTTTGTTGTGCGGAAATTGCCTTTCAGCCGGAAGCAAAACAATTGGCAATGGCAATGAAAGCGTTGGAACTTGAACCGAAATTCAATATTCTGGAAACACATCGCCAAAATCTTGAAACAGAAAAAACGGATTTGGAAACTGTTGCGAAAAAACTTCCTTCGGCAAATGAAAAATTAATGTCGATCCGTGAAGAAGAACGCCGAGCAACAGAAGAATTAAATGTTGCGCAAGAAAAACAAAAGACCGGCTCGGAAATACTTCGCCGCGTCCGTGAACTTGATACGAAAATTAAAGGATTTGATGAAACAATTAAAACCGTTCAGCAACAAATCAATCAATTGGAAACCGACCGCCAAATTCGCCAAAAAAACGTAACTAATCTGAAAAAACAACTTGCCGTTTTACTGAAAGATAAAACTCTTGAATCGCTCGCCCAAACACTCGAAGAACAGGAAAAAAACACCGAAAAACTTTTGACCGGAAAAAAATTCTCCGATTGGGCACAAAAACAAGCAGAAATTTCGCAACAAATTCAAAATTGGAAACATCTCCGCACTTCTGAAATTCATCTCGCAAAAATTGAAACTGAAAAATCGGATTTAATGGAACGAGTTAAAACAGCGGAAACAATAATTCAGGAAACAGAATCCAAACGGCAAGATTTTGTTCAAAAAATCGAACAGGCAAAACAAAATGTTGCCGAACTTGAAACCGAATGGATGTCGCTGAACCGGATTTCCGCTCTGGAAGAACACCGTAAATATCTTCACAACGGTCAACCGTGTCCGCTTTGCGGAGCGTTGGAACATCCTTTTACGCACGAAAATGTTCCGAAACCGGATCAAACCGCCTCAAAACTCGACAAAGCAAAACAATATCTCAATGAACTCACTCAAACTTGGAATAAAATTGAAATCGAACAGAAAACCTCTTCACGGGAATTTTCGCAATTACAATTGCAAATCAATGAAAATATTGAAAAATCGAAACAAGAACAACTTCAGATTGATGACTTACTGAAACATCTTGCCCTTGACCGTTTGCCGTCATTGGAAATAATGAACGATAAAATTAAAAATGCAGAACAAAATGTGCAGGAAATTTTGAACAATATCGCCGAAGAGGAAAAATTCCGCACGGAAATAGAATCACTTCAACAACTACTTCGCGAAGGACAAAACCTTCAGGATAAACTGAATAATGAAAACGAAATTCTCCGGCTATTGGATACGCAACATCAACGCCGAACCGAAGAATTGGAAACTTGGTCAAAACAACGTCTGGAACAAATAGAACAACGAACAACAATTTTCGGCAACAAAAATCCTGACGATGCGGAACTTCAATATGCAAAATCTGTTCAGTCGGCACAGCAAACATCGGAAAACATTTTCAAAAAACGGCAAGAAACAGAAAATGAATATTCGTTTCTCAAACAACGTTATGTGATTGTTGAAAAAAATATTGCGGACATTTATTTAACAATTACCGGTTTGTGTACGGAATTTGATACGCTTCTTCAACAAACAGGTTTTAATTCAGAGGACGAGTTTAAATCGTCAAGGCTTGCACCGGAAACCCGACGAAATCTTGAAACGGAAAAACAACGCATGGAAACAGAACGAATTCAATTGGAAACCCGCCGCAACGAAAATAAAACCGCCTTGGAAAACGAAACCGCCGAACAACAACAAAACCAAGCGGATGCCAAACAAATATTGTCCGAATATAAAGAACTTACCGAAAAAATGGCGGCATTTCAACAAGAAATCGGAGCCATTGACAGTCAATTAAATCAATATGAAAATGATACAATAAAACAATTGGAAAAGAAAAAAGAACAAGAAAAACAACGTAACATTTGTGATCTTTGGTACACGCTTGATGATTTGATAGGTTCTGCCGACGGCAAGAAATACCGGACATTTGCGCAGGGATTAACATTTCGGATGATGCTTGACTATGCTAATCAGCAACTTGAAAAGATGACGGATCGGTATCATCTTTTGTATAACGATTTTTCTGACCGATATGCGTTGGAGTTAGTTGTGATTGATGCGTATCAGGCGGGAGCGATTCGGTCAACCAAAAATCTTTCCGGCGGTGAAAGTTTTTTGGTAAGTCTTGCGTTGGCGTTGGGACTTTCTTCGATGTCAAGTCAACATGTTCGTGTTGATTCGCTTTTTCTGGACGAAGGTTTCGGTTCGTTGGACGAACAAACTCTTGATACGGCGTTGAATGTTCTTGAAGGACTTCGGCAAGAAGGAAAACAAATCGGAATCATTTCCCATATTCCGGCAATTCGTGAACGAATAGCCGTTCAGATTCAGGTTCGTCCGGTCAAAGAAAAACAAAATACCGCAACCGTTTTGCTTGAACGATCATAATGTTGTTGTAATCCTTCACGGTAATAGGTTTAAATCGTAAAGGCGCAATGTATTGCGTTTCTAGTACAGTTGATGATTTTTCAATCTTAACCCCTAGTGAGGTTAAGATTGAGAAATAAAAATTTCCTCTGTGAACTCTGTGTTCTCTGTGGTTAATAAAAATGTGGTTAAATTTTTCTGTGTTTAAATAAAAAGGCGGTTATTAGAAGTTACCTAATTGTTATTTTTTGTTCTTTACTTGATGGTTTGAAATTGTTATGATTCGGCAAAATTGATTAAATTGCCGTTTTGTTGGCTCAACCGGAAAATCATAATCATTAACTTATAATCATTTATAATCAATTTGCGTAATGAATCATCAATCATATTTTTATGACTAAACAATTTTCATGGCTAAACAACGGATTGTTTTTTGGAAGTTCTGTATTTTTGTTGTGATCGTTTTCGGAATGGGTGTTGCTGTTCGCGGAACCAACGTTTTCGGAATATTGTTGGGGCAAACCAATCCGCTTCAACCGACATGGACAGAATATTTTGAAACGGACTCGCCAAGTTGGCGGATATTGCATTCCGAAAAACGCGGCACAACCGCCAATCAACAACGTTCACAACTTCAACCCCTGCAAGGAAAAAAATCGGAAATGTTTCAGTTTTCCCTGCCGGCGGATTCCTGCGTCATTCTTGGTCATTCTATTGGGTTTCCATTGGTTATTGAGGACTTGTTGCCAACACTTTGTGTTCAGTCGAATCAACCCGGAATTGCTATCGGAGCCCAAATCGTGTTGCCAAACGCAATTCATCCCGAAACCGGAAAACCAATTACGTATCTTGTTACCGGCACAAAATATACCGGTTCAGGCAACTGGGAGAAATTAGGATTTTGGGACAAAAACGGAAACCCGATTTTACTACAACAAACCGAAAGACTCGGAAAATTACTTCGCGCCGAACTCAAAATGAATCTCGATTTACGCGATAAATATATTCGGCAACTTGTCCTTCTCGTCGAACCGGCAACAACTTCAGTAACAACACCAACAACATCATCGCCTTCACCCAAAACTCTTTGGATTGACTCTCTTGAAGTTGTTGGTCATGTTGCTGTTTCCGATGCAATTTTGAATCGTTGTGAATTTGAAAAGCAAACGTTTTGTTTTGATCCGGTTAATTTTGACGGATTCAAGATTGAAGCCGGCTTGAAATCGGTGTATGTTCAAACGATCCGATCAGAAAATTCGGTTGGCAATACCGAATGGATTTCACCACTTGCAAACCGGACTTCATCGCCCTTGAAAGCAACTCCCATCTCAGGAAATGTCCAACTCAACTCCAATAACCAACCCAATAACCAAACCGAATATTATTCAATCGCCGCACGATTAGCGGAAAAATCTAAACGTTCTGTTTTTTCGGAGCAGAATGAGATTCAGTTCTCGTTGACCAATCAGCAAACTCAAACCGTTTCTCCGGCTTCTTTGATGCCGATTCGTCTTTCGGATCAGATTTTGTCGGTTGACGAGATTCCGATTGGTGTTCGGGCAATCGAATACAACGGCGAACCGTTGTCTGTTTTGCGTCAACTGGAATTTAACGCCGCATGGATTAAGGAACGCCCCACCGCTGCTTTATTGCAGGAAGCCAAAACCGCCGGAATCTGGTTAATTTGTTCACCGCCGGGTCCGTCGGAATTATCAGCGGCGTCAAAATTTGATCCTACAGCCGTCAATCCTTTACATTCCGGTTCGGCAGGTTCGAGGTCGGCGGGGGCGGGGACATTGGTTATTGATTCCGCTTATGACAATGTTTTAGCGTGGAATCTTGGTGATGAATGTACTCAGCCGAATCACATGTCTTATTCGCAATGGGTTTCGATTTTGCAGAGTGCGGATCGTATCCGGCGGCGACCGATTCTATGTACGGCGCAAAGCGGAGTTCGGGAATACAGCCGAATTGCGGATATTTTAATGATGCGGCGTGAACCGCTTTTATCATCGTTGGATTTTCTTGCGTTGCGGGATTGGCAGCAATCGTATCCGTTGTTAGCCAGACCGGACACGCCGTTTTGGTGTACGGTTCAAACGCAGCCTTCGGTGAAACTTGCCAACCAATGGATTATGTTTGAGGGAAATCCGCAATCGATTTGTCCGTTTTCTTACGAACAACTTCGAATGCAGGTTTATTTGGCATTGGCAACGGGGGCGCATGGTATTTTATTTACTTCGAACACTCCGCTCACGAACAATGATCCCGAAAGCGAATTTCGGCGAACTGCTCTTGAATTGCTCAATTGGCAACTTCAATTGATGGAGGAATGGTTTGCGGCGGGCAATGTTTCACCGGTTTTGGTGAAATCCAATCGTCGTTCAATGTCTAGTGCAGTGATTCAGGCGGGTCGTTCACGGTTATTGATTCCGATTTGGCAGGAAAACCGTAATCAGATGGCGTTGAGTGCGGCGATTGTCGGCAATGTCAAATATGTTATTTCGGGGATTCCCGAAACTTATGATGCTTATCATCTTGTACCCGGCGGGCTTTATCCGATAGACACAAAACGTGTTGCAGGCGGTGTTCAGATTGAGTTGCCGGAAGCGAATCTGAACTCGTTGATCTTTTTTGGCGAAGTGGATGCGATTTATGCGAATATAGGGAAACGAGCCAAAGAGATTGGGGCGCGTGCCGCCTATTTAGCGTGTCGTTTGGCGGAACTTCAATTAGCCGCAACGGAGCAGGTTCTTTCTGTGTTGAAGCAATCGGCGGAGATGAAGGCGATTCCGGTTCATCCCAAAGACAATTTACCGCTTATTGCTGTTAAAGAGCAGGAAACGATGATCAACACGACCAAAAAGGCGATTGATCTTGCGAAAAATCTTGCGCAACGTCATCCGCCGGACTATGCTCGTGCTTATCTTCAGGCGGAGATAGCGACGCGTGGTCTTCGGGTTGCGGCGCGTGAGATGCTTTTTGAGGCAACACGTCATGAATTGAATCTTTGTATGACGCCGGTTTCGGTTTCATTTGCGACATTGCCGTATTATTTAATTGCTTATCAGCGAACCAATGGAGCCAAATTGGGGGAAAACCGTTTGCCTGGCGGTGACATGGAGAGTCTTTATCAGATGAATCAAGTTGGTTGGGAGACGGTTTCGCATCGTATTGAGGGGGTTGCTTCGCCGAAGCGGGACACGGTGGCGGGAGCCAAACGTTCCGGTCAAAATGGTTTACAAATAACGGTATTACCGACGAGTTTGGAGGACAAGCCTGTGCAGTTGGAGACGATGCCGATTTGGATGACAACGCCGCCGATTCCGGTGCGAATGGGCGAGATGATATGTGTTCATGGTTGGATTCGGATTTTGCGGCGGTTGGAATCGACGGTGGATGGTTTAATGATTTTTGATTCACTTGGTGGTGAGGCGTTGGCATTACGTTTTTTGGAGACGGGAGATTGGCGGGAATTTGCGTTTTACCGTAATATTCCGGAGGACGGCAATTATTATGTAACGTTTGGCTTACAGGGATTGGGAGAGGTTCACATTGACGATGTGAATATTTCGGCTGTCGAGTTTGAAGTTCCGTTGCAGGTTCCCGCAACTCCTCAACAACCTGCCGCACCAACTCCTTGGCAACGTCTAAACCCCTTCCAATATCTCCCGCCAATCCCAATCTGGAATCAATAAACCCTTTTCCCGTGTTTTGTCCGATGGGTTTTAACCCATCGCTATTTTGGAATTGCCCCTCGCCGATTGGGGGCAATTTTAATCTATCACATCAATCAAAGTTCAGACGTTTTTCATCCGCATTGCGAAACTTTCCACTTTCCACTATCAACTCTCCACTATTTCCCTTGTTGTTCTTTCGGCGAGATTACAATCTCAATCCGGTTGTTTTGGGCTCGACCTTCTGGTGTATTGTTGTCGGCAACAGGACGACTCGAACCAAAATTACTGGTCTTGATTTTTGTCACGTTCCAGCGGAGTGAATCGACAAAGTAATTCATAATAATCATCGTTTTGGTTGACGAAAGATGATGTTTTTGAGTTGCATTTGCCGGATCGGTATTCAAAATGCCGTCGGTATGACCTTCAATTTCCAGCAAGGCTTCCGGATCATTTGCCCGAATTTCTCCGGCGATTTTGCGGAGCAATTCTTCTGCATCGGGGTTTAATCGCCAACTTCCCGCCTGAAAAAGTACCCGATCAATCACCGCAATCCGAACCCGCTCACCGTCAGACGACACCGTAACTCCCGAATGATTGATGGTCGGAATCCAACGAGGTGACCGAACCTGCGGAACAATTGATTTTGGAACATTTTCCGGTTGTTTTTCCTGTTCGGATTTTTTTTCACTTTCCGCTAACGCTTTTTCCAATTCGGTAATTCGCCGGTTCAAAGCCTCAACATTCGCAGATGTATCCGCAGCAGTATTTGCCGCAATACTTGCAGGAACCGGTTGTTCAGAAGCAGTAGAAGTTGGTTTATTTTGGGAAGGTAAAATTTCTTTTTTAACAATAAAATGTTCAGGAACAATTGAACGGAATACCATTGTTTTTTCGGGCGGTGTTTTTTCAGTCGGTATTTTTTCGGGCAGAGGTTTTGATTGGTTTTCCAATTCCAAAAATGTCGGCGGTCGGTATGAAGTTGTAGGAACCGGCAATGACGGAGACGGTGTTGATTTTTCCAGAACAGGTTGCGTTGAAACGGGTTGAACTGAGTCTGGATGAACCGGAACGGGTTGATTCGCCAACGGGGACTTTGAAGAAAAACTACGGCAACCGGAAATAAGAAAACAAAAGCCAATTGCCAATATTAGGCAAATGACCTTGTTTCGGAGCCGACACCAATTGTTCACTAAACGAGACATGTTTCCAGGGGGGAGGGGGAACGGGTCACGATCAAATGTACTCGAATATTTTACAACACGGATAGAATACAAGACGGCTCTTTTTTTTCATTTCAACAAAATTCACTGCAAACGCAATCAGATTACAACAATTATAATGCCCGTACCGCTTGTTGTTTTCCGAAAAATAACATAATATAAACACAAACATATTTTTATTAACCACAGAGAAAACAGAGGAAATTTTTAATTGGAATCAAAATGTTAGTTTTAATTATTATTGACTTGTGATCTAAAATAACTTTATAAAATTAAATTTTTCTTCTCTGTGAACTCTGTGGTTAAATAATCTGTGGTTAAATAAACAGTGCTTAAAATAAGAAGGCGGTTATTGGAAGTTACCTTACGGAAATTATGCACGACAACGACTTAACTAATCGGGAATTTGGTGACTATCATCTTCTCCGCAAAATTGGCGGTGGAGCGATGGCGGAAGTGTATTTGGCGGAGCAACGTTCATTAGGACGCCGTGTTGCGATCAAAATTCTGAAACCCGAACTGGCTCATGACGAAACTTATATCAAACGTTTTGTTCGGGAGGCGAAGGCGATTGCGGCGTTAAATCATCCCAATTTTGTCCAGATATTTCAGACGGATTGTTTTGAGGGTTTTTGGTTTATTGCTCAGGAATATGTTCAGGGGCAAACGCTTCAAGAACTGATTCGGCGCGAAGGGGCGTTGCCGTTTCAACGTGTTGCGGATATTCTTTGGTATGTTGCATCTGCGCTTGAAAAGGCGGCGCAAACCGGAATTGTTCATCGGGACATTAAACCGGACAACATTTTACTTGGTGACAATGGCGATGTGAAAATTACTGATTTTGGTCTTGCGCGGGTTGGCGGTTCCAATGGCTCATCAACTGCCGCAACTGCTCTGACGCAAATTGGTATGACGCTTGGAACGCCGCTTTACATGAGTCCTGAACAGGCGCAGGGAAAACCCTTGGATCATCGTAGTGATTTGTATTCGCTTGGCATAACCGGTTATCATGCATTGGCGGGGCGACCGCCGTTTCGCGGTGAAACTGCTCTTTCGGTTGCTTTGCAACACGTGAACCAGCAGCCGGAACTTTTGGAAAAATTGCGACCGGATATTCCGCCGTTGTTATCGCGGATTGTGCATCGAATGATTGAAAAACAACCGGAAAAACGTTTTCAGTCGTTTTATGACATTCAATTGGAATTACGTGAACTTTATACGGTTTATTTGCACGACACGGAGGTATCAAGCCGGTTGAGGGATTGGGATCGTTTTTTTATTGGGCGAATTGACCAGCGGCTTTTGGCAACAACTGAAAAACTTCAGCAGGTTTTACAAAAAGAAAACCAACTAAAAAACCGATCTTATCGTTTTTGGTTTTGGTATTTATTCCTTTTTCCGTTGGTATTTTTGGCGGGTTTAACGTTTGGTTTTTGGCGGGTGTATTCAATGCCCAATCCTTTGGAAAAACCGCTTTCGACTCGGATTGCCAAGCAGAACACTGTTTCGGAGCAATGGGTTTATGCTTGTATTCTGAACACGACTGATGCGTGGCAAAGTATTCTTGATTATTTTCCTGAGGAGGAATATTTTTGGGGGCGAAAGGCGAAGCGGCAATTGATTCGTTGCTATTTTCATGAGGGGACGTTGGGAGATACGGTTAATTCGCTTCCGATTTTTCAGGAATTTGCTGATTTTAGTGACATTGAGGTGGAGGATCAGGCGTTGGGGCTTGCTGGTTTAGCGTGGTGTGCGGCGGAGAATCAGAATGATATGGAAACGGCGAAGGAATATCTTCGTCGGCTTTACGAGTTAGATTTTTCGTATTCTGATCCGCTTCTGATCCAAATTCTTGATGCCGCACAAAAAACAATTCAAAGAAAAGAAAATAACGCCAATATCCCATAATAAATAAAACAAACTTCTCCGCAAATGCCCCAGATAATCGCAGATTGTTTTTTTTGATAATACGAAATAATAAAACATGCGAATAATTTTTTATTTTATATTTAAAAATCATCTGCGATAATCAGTGTAATCTGCGGACTTTTTTAAAATCATCTGCGATCATCAGCGTCATCTGCGGACTTTTTTAAAATCATCTGCGATCATCAGCGTCATCTGCGGACTTTTTTAAAATCATCTGCGACTATCAGCGTCATCTGCGGACAAATTTAAAAATTATCAACGTCCTTTGCAGAATTATTTCTTTAACGTTTTTAATTGTACGGTACCGATTAGTCCTGATTCTAAGAGCGGTGTTTGTGGATTTAGGCGGCGGATGTTGGTTTTGGTTTGGCGTTGAGATTCGGGCAATTTTGAATCGCCAATGATTCGGTTCGCCCAATGATTCACAACTTCCAATTCCAAAATATTTTTACCTTCACAAATCGAATCCGTAACATCAACCCGAAACGGTCGCGACCACAACGTACAAAGTTCCTTCCCGTTGAACCGAACAACCGCCATCTCCCGAACCAAATCAAGTTCAAGATAAATCCGTTGCGATTTTTGTTGTTGTTCTTGCTGCTCATGTTGTTTCGGCTGTACAAATTTTGGACATGAAAATTCTTTTCGGTAAATTGCAGAACCGGAATAATACTTGATTCGTTCATCCGCGAGTGTTGTCCAATCAATTAACTCTGGAAAATTTATCGTTTCAATTGCATTGTCCGCAAACTTAAACGTAACTTTCCAATCGCCGTCCAATTTTTGCAACGTCTCCAATTGAAGCGAATTATCCGTTACAACTCCTTTTGAATTTTCCGAAATTGGTTTGCGAAATATTACAAAAATAGAACCATACGGATCAAATTCAATCGGAACAATCGTTTGACCGTTTTCTTGACGAAACGCTTTGGCGTCTGTGATTATTCCCGTAACGGCGTTCCAAATTTCCGGATGCTTTTTTGTAATACGAAACGCAATCTCCGTTTTGTCCGTCTTGCCGGTAAGATTTGAAACAAAATAAATCTCCGTCCGGTTCGTATTTTTCAATACAATCTGCGGCGAAATCTCTGAAGTCAACGCCGACTTGATCGGCGATAATTCCGCAAATTTACCGCCGAAAATTTTGTTATCATAAATCGTCCGATGAATCCATTTGATACGATATTCTCCCTCCGGCAACGAACCGCTTAACCGTTTAACATCCGGCAACAATTTATCGTTGCGCAAAAGTTCCGCCGCCGTCATGCCGCTAACAACCCGCCCCTTGCCGACAGGACGGATTTTAGTTACAGAGTTATTCGGCGTTGTTTCATCGGTTTCCCAAAGTTCATCGGCAATCTTTTTAACTTCGGCATCGGCGTTTTGAAAATTTGTCAAACCGGAAATTCGTTTTGGACGCAAACCGATAATTGTTGCGCCGTCTTTCACAAGCGACGCAATTTTTCGCAACACAAAAAGATTAATACCGGAAACCTCCGGCAATACCAACACTTTATAATTCATTCCGTCAGGCAAAAAAATTCGTCCGTCCAAAGTCGTCATGTTCAACACCGCATCCATCGACGCAACATCATACGCATAATCCGGTAACGATTTTGCGTTATTGTTCCATTCGCCTTGCGTAAAATTGGGAACATTATCACCGTAATATTGGACAACATCCGCAGCAAATAAACCTTGTTGCGTGAGAAATTGTACTCTGTTTATGTACGTTAAAAAATCCGCCGAATAATTCCAACATGTATGTTGCGGATTAAAATGAGTTCCGGCGAAATATTCCTGACCCGGCAAACCTTCACTTTGCGGCGACGAGGTGAACGCATGCCAAACCAATAAATTACAACCTTCACAAACCGCCTGATCAAATGTCGGTTTCAAATTATCGGCGAAAGATTCTTGCCAGTGCATTCCGATATTCGTGAATCCTTCGGCAGCAACAAATCTTTTGCCGTGAGTGTGAGCCGCAGAAGCGGGATGTTTCGTAAAAAAACGATTCGGATCACCAACTCGATGACGCGGCGACCACGACCAAAATTC